>WJMC01000157.1 GCA_014728145.1 Candidatus Zixiibacteriota bacterium
ATCAATCCATCCGGAACTGTGTTTACACCGGATGATACCATTTCAGCCTTGGCGGCTGATTTGAGCTTCATTGAACTGCCCTCGCTCAATCGCTCTTACTGGATCATCAATCAGCCCTATGCCGGAAACTGGGCGGTCGGTGATGTTGATGCCGGCGGTGAGCAGGTTGTTATCAATGTCTATGGTGAAGCTGTCAATGCCGGCTTGAGTATAACCGATGTTCAGGTCGACGGCATGAATGTAACCGTAGAAGGTGTATTTAACGGTCAGGCCGGGCAGGTGGAACTCGCGTTTGGTCTGGACGAGGACCAGGAAGGTTACGACGGTGGGTATGTCAGTGAAGGCCTTCCGGTAGAGCCGGGTACGTTCTCGTTTACATTGGATGCTTCCGGATTTCCGGCTTCCAGTTACGGGCTCTTTGCGCGTGCTACGCAAAATGGCGAAACTATGGCGAGGACCTACTGGCCTGGATGGGTAGTGACTGAATCATCCACAGCACCATCACCGCCTACCGGGCTTAACTTGTGGTCAACCGATTCGACCGCCTATGCTTCATGGACACCTCCGGCGGACAGTGCGCTGGTCGATGGCTACATTGTATACTGGACTGATCTTCCGGAAGTCGATGCCTATGTGAACAATATGGCGGTCGGTCTCAAAACGACCGCGAGGATCGTTGACTTCGAGCCGGGTGAGACCCAGCGCTTCATGGTTCGTTCTCATGATGCCGACGGCAATGAGAGCGCGCCTTCGGAGTCTGTCCTGTTCACTTATGATCAGCCTTCACACAATGATCCGCCGGTGTTCACCAGCGTGCCCAGTGATCTCACGATCGTGGAGGAATTTTATGTCTACCATGCACAGGCAAATGATCCTGAAGATGGAGATTTGACTTTCAATCTGCTTCAGGGACCGGCCGGGATGACTGTCGATGCTGTTACCGGTGAGGTGACCTGGCAGGTACCCGCGGACGCCCAGGGCACGTATGATATCCAGCTTGAAGTCGCCGATCCGGAAGGCTTGACAGCGCAACAGGATTACCTGCTCTCGGTCAAGGGCTCTGCCGAGACCATACTGAGTATCAATTTTGATCGCAGGCATTTTGCCGGATTGGGGACGCCCGGCGTGTTGACGGTCAATTGCACAAAATGTAATCTCGATCCAATGGTGATTGACCGTATCCGTGTGGCGGTCGAAGGCGAATTCCAGAACCATACCATGAACTGGGAGATGGTCGAGACTTCTTCCAACTCAGGCATCTTCAAGACGGCATTTGCTTTCGGACGGCCGGAGGTGGCGCTCGATAATATCGTCCTGAATCCTTCAGAAGGTGAACTCTGGACGGCATCATTTGATAACGATGGTAAGAGTGTCCAAGCTTCAGCCATGTGGGCTTCGGCGGAGGAAATCGAAATTGATTTCGATCTCCTCGCGGAAACTGTCAATCTGAATTCGACCGATCGCTATGTGACCGCGAAAATCGAACTTCCAGAACCATATGATATCAGGCAGGTTGATATGCGCTCACTGAAACTCAACGGCAAACTCTCTGCCCTGGTCGATGATCCACCGGAGGAGGAAATTGTCGATGAAGATCATGACGGCTTGCCGGAACGTGTAATCCGCTTCGACCATGCCGGGTTCGTGGCCCTGGTCAATGACCAGCTCGGTCAGAGTGGACTGGATATGTTCAAGGCGGAAATCGATTTCGGTTTTATTCGACATAATACCACTCTCCGGGGTCACGGTATGGACACCATGAAAGTTGTTATGCCAAAACAGATGGAAAAGTAAGTGTAACTAACATGAGAAGATAAATATACAGTCAGGAGTATTCTATGCTGAATATATTTTCAATATCCGGCCGAAAGCTGTTTATGATCGCTTTCCTTCTGGTGTTGTTTTTTGCGGTCCAGATCGGAAGCGCGTCTATCCAGGAGGTCACGGTCGAATGCAGTGAGCACCAGTGCTTCATCATCGTCGAACCACAGATCGAATCCGCAGATGATCTGTCCGCTTATATCGATTCAGCCTACCAGCGGCTTCTTGCGGCTGATCGCGAGCAGGATGCCTATGCGGTAGTTACATTCTGCTCACCGTTGTCAATTAACGAACTCGAAATGCTTCTGCCGTACGATGAACATCATTCTGCGACAGTGCGCTATCTCGATAGATCGGGTAACGATGAAATTCTGAATTATCCATTGAATTATGATGAGATCAGCGATCGGGATTGGTTAAGCCTGGAGGACAGGGATGCGGAAGTGCTCGTTTCCGCCAGCCTGGCCACCTCGGTGGCTGAGCTGATTCGCCTGGCAGAGGACGCTCGGGTTTTGTGTGTAGATCCCGGACCGTTGCATCTTCTGGATGATTACAAGAACGCGGGTATGATCCTCAATCAGGATATTTATCTCGATTACAGAAGCTATGCAACCGTTAAGCTGGATGAAGATGATGTCCGGCCGGAAAGTTTTGCGCTGAAACAAAACTACCCGAACCCGTTTAATCCCCAAACTGAGATAAGCTATTCCCTTGAAGAAGAATCTGAAGTCAGCCTGGTGATCTACAATGTTGTCGGCCAGAAAGTGATTACCCTGGTCGAGGAAAAACAGCAGGCCGGCAGCCATACGATCAGGTTCGACGGCCTTGACAAGGATGGCAGGGAGGTCGCCTCCGGGATGTATTTCTATCGTTTGACCGTAGATGGGGTCTCAAAATCGCGCAAAATGATACTGATGAAATAATCTTCCGTACAGTCAAAAAATCCTGCCTGAGAATTTTCTCGGGCGGGATTCTTTTTTTATCAATAAAATCATTGACAGGGCGTTTATTTATGTACTTATTAGTGTAATATTGCATACATGAAATGGATTCATTCAGCTTGTTTATGAAAATTCTAACTACTTTCGGCCTGTTTCTCGCCCTGCTCATACCGGGATTGATCCGGTCCGAAACATATTATATTCCTGATGATTTTCCATCTATCAGCGACGCGTACAGCACTGTTACTGCAATAGATACGATCTGTCTCCGAGAAGGAAATTTCCATGATAATATATCAATCGGTTCCAAAGATATTACTATACTGTCGGAGTCAGGAAGCGAATATTCATACCTTCGTCCATTGGATTCGCTGGTCCCTGTGATTCACGGTTTTGGTGAGGAACTGCCACTCGGCGCTGTTTATATTCGCGGAATTACTTTTGACAGCACAGTTGTTACCCCGGCAATTGAGCTGACCAGGTTGTCAGCACCGGGACTTGTGGTGGATTCATGCAGATTTCTGGACAATTCCAGCAGTTTGATAATAAAACTGCGAGAGTCCGATTTTGATATGACCAACTGCCTGATGCGGGACAACAGCGGAAACCTGCTCGATCTCTTCTCTTTTGAAGGTGCCGGCGAAATCATAATGAGAAGCAATAGCTTTGTTGCCAATGACGGGCAGGTGTTGTTTCGTCTCTATGGTAGCGACTGTTATCTACATGATAATATCTTCGATTTGAATGTTTGCGACACCTGCTGTATTTTTGATGCCGATGGTTTGCTTACGGTCGATTCATGCCGCTGGTCGCAGAACTCCGTTTCTGCCTTACTTTGCCTTGATTATTGTCAGGCGGGTGTAAAAGTGTACGCTAACAATTTTATCGGCAATAGCTCGCTTTCTATCCTTGCGGCAAAAACTAGCGGTGGGATCTACCGAAAAAACCTGTTCGAAGATAACCAGGATGCGAACATCCTGAGTTTGACAGGACCGGTCAGTTTAACCAGAGTCGATTCTAACACTTTTACAGCAAACCAGGTCACCGCTCAGGCAAACCTGGTCCATATCGATTGTGGCGCAAATGATGAAGATATCGTGGTCAGTGATAATATCTTTGAAGATAACAGCTCGGATTCAGGCTCTATTGTCTATTTCCGGGCAGGTGGATTTTGTGATCAGGATGTACTGGGTAACAAGTTTCGTTATAATACCAGCGGTGGATCTTCGATATTGCGATTGATTACCGGGGCCGGTGATGTATGTGCAAACGTATTCGATTCCAACCAGGTCGCGTACGGTGCGATCATATCTTTCGATTCTTATCCGATGTTCGGGGTGCCGAGTTTCGATGAGAATATCCTGGCCTGCAACATTAATGACAGCGGATATGCCGTTGTATGGCTGAACTCCTGTCGCGAAGACTGCGTGTTAAAAAACAATTTGCTTTATAAAAACATTTTTTATGCTGATTTCGGCAATGCGCTGGCTGTAACGAACCCGGGCAAAGCGATCGTATGTACCAATAATTTGGTCGCGCAGAATGAAAACTGTTCAGGTATCAGCCTTGCACCTGATCCGAATTATACCGATTCAATAAAGTGCAATAACTCATGGGGGCATGCTGATTCCGACTACTCCGGTTTCAGCCCGGATTCCACAAATCTCTCGTGTGACCCGATGTTTTGCGATCCCGGTCCCGGCCAATATAGTGTAACTGACCAATCTTGTTGCCTGCCCGATAACAACCTGTGCGCTGATGTGATTGGACCGGTGGAAGCTGGATGCCTGTTTGCACAGATTACCGAGATCAATATCGAAGATGAGTCTTCCCTTTTGAACGTCATTGAGCATCAGCCGGTGTTTACATGGAGCGATTCTTCTTACACCGGTTTTTCACAGACCCGCTATGAAATCGAAATTGGTGAGGATTCAAACTGGCAGGTAGCTGAATTGTGGGATCCGCCTGTTACATATTCGACGGGTAGTTTAGCGGTTTATGAGGGATCACCGCTTTCCGATGGTCAGGCTTGCTGTCTGCGGCTCAGAATCGGCGATGATTCGAACTGGTCAGACTGGTGTCAGATTTCATTTCGTATGAATTCTCTTCCGGGCATCCCGCAACCATTGAATCCCCTCGATAGTGCCATTACCGGAACACAACCGGAGCTTTACCTGCTCAATTCAGGTGATCCTGATGGAGATACGCTGTTGTATGAATTCATTATATTCGATGATTTAGATCAGATCGTGATAGAAAGTCCGCTGGTCACGCAAGCGATAGATTCAACTTCATGGATCTGCACTCAGGCCCTGGAAGAAGACCAGAGGTACCATTGGCAGGCGCGATCTTACGATGGCTATGAAAAATCGTCCTGGTCTGATAAAAAGACCTTTTTTGTCAACTCGGTTAACACTGCCCCGGAGATGTTTGATTTGATATTTCCACCTGACTCGAACAACATCCCCTTGGCTGACTTGAACCCGGTGTTCAAGTGGACTTGTGCGCTCGATCCCGATCCTCTCGATACTGTCAGCTATACAGTCTATCTTTCCGAGGACAGCAGTTTCAATCAAGTCGTGCAATACTCTGATTACACGGATACTTTTGCTGTCCTGCCGGAATCTCTTAAGCCTGCATCTCACTACTGGTGGAAGGTGCGCGCGGTCGATCTTTTTCAAAATGAAAGCTGGTCTGTGAATTCAATGGACTTTTTTACTATTCAATGTGGCGATGTCAACCTGGATCGAGCGGTTGAAATCAGCGACGCGGTATATATAATCAATTACATATTTTTGGGTGGCGGAGAGCCTTCACCGCTTCAGTCTGCTGACGTCAACTGTGACTCCTCTGCTGACCTCAGCGACGCTTTTTATATCATCAATTTTATTTTTATGAGTGGTTCGCCTCCCTGCGACCTCGACTCCGATGGTGAATTTGACTGTTAAATTTCAGACCTGCTGAATCCTCAGGGATACCTTTGTTGAACCGGGTAGTTAAACCGTATAAAATACAAATTGACCTGCAATGGTAATTCTTTTATAATGTTGTTGAGCATTTTCATCTTAATGGCATGAATCGATAAGAATTCAGTACGATAATCCGATATTAATAATTAAGTGAATAGCTCTTGACCGTCTACCAATCTGGAACTTAAAAACAGCTATTTGGGGCATGTGCAGTATAGCATTTAGAGGTCAACATACCACTGTTCAAATTTTGCACTCAATTGCGTGAGTCGACTGATGCTAAGGAGCTGAGAATAGATAAACTATTTAGGAGTTGAGAGTGTCCGATTCCGAAGCCACTGATAAAAACGATCCTGCCAGGAATATGTGGTCTCGCAGTAAGATCTTATTCAATACGATTGCGCTGACCGCGGTCTCTGTTTTCCTGGTAGAATGGCTGTTGTACTCTGTTCTGGAGGATGTTTTCGCTGACTCTGTAATGGCAGGGATGGTGGTAAATAGTCTGAGCATAGTTTTTATATTTACCATTTCGGTTATATTCTTACTCAGAAAACTGCGCAATAAAAACATGCCTCAATCCACATTTGACACCTGTCTGGAGACTCACTTGAATTCGATAATCGATGTTTGCCCCGATGCGATCACGGTGGCTGACCTTGATGGGAATGTACTTGAGTGCAACCGGGCGGCCCTTGACCTGTTAAAGATTCAAAGTAAAAATGATTACATCGGACAGAACCTCTACAATTACATCAGTGAAGATTTGAAAAACAGTCTCACCGAGGATATCAAGCGTGTGCAGTCCTCCCAAAAACTCATCAGCCTCGATTACGAATTGATCCAAACCGACGGCACTCGTATCTTCGTTGATGTTTCCGCCAGCGTTTTGCGTGATAGCAATGGTAATCCATATGGTTTTATCGCAACCGGCCGGGATGTTACTGCTCGCAAAAAAGCGGAACGCGATTTGCATGAAAGCGAGGAACGTTTCAAGAAGCTGATCTCGGCGGCCCCGGTTTCGATTTTACTGGTACAGGATGGCAGATATGTTTTTGGCAACCACGCCAGCGCACGGATGCTGGGTTACGATCATCCCTCGCAAATAATTGGTCTAAGCGCGTTGGATACGATCGCCCCGGAGTGTCATCAGGCTATAATCGAACGAATGAAACAAGTCAAGTCCGGTTCGGCAAATAAATCGATGCAGCTTAAGATACAGCGACCTGACGGTGCATTCATCTGGTCTGAGTCGACCTCGGTGCCGATCAAGATCGATGGTAAGGACGCCGCGCTCGTGATCGGACGCGACATGACTGAGCAGAGAAAAGCCGAACAGAAAATCCGCGAGAGCGAACAGAAATATCGAACTCTTGTAGAAAAATCCCTGCAGGGTGTAATCATCGCCCAGGATAATCCTATCAGGCTGAGTTTCGCCAACCAGGCGATTGCCGATATGGTTGGTTACAGCGTAGAGGAACTGGTATCCATGTCGCCTGAAAAGCTGAGTTGCCTTATCCATGAGGATGACCGTGAGGAATTTCTAGGCAATTTCAGAAAACGCCTGGCTGGAGAACAGCTCGCACCGATCAGAGAATACAGGTTTATAGACCGTTCCGGGCAGGTACGCTGGATTGAAAGTTACAGCAACCTGATTGACTATAACGGCGAAAAGGCGACCCTGACGGTCTTTGTTGATATAACCGAGAGAAAAAAAGCGGAATCCGAACTGAGGTTGAATTCCCTCGTGCTGGACCAGATCCAGGATCGCGTCACGATCACCGATCTGAAAGGTCGAATTACTTATGTTAATGAAGCAGAGGTAAGAACTCTCGGCTACCCGAAAGAAAAACTTATCGGCAGTTCAGTGGAAATTTATGGTGAAGACCCGGAGCAGGGTGCCAGCCAGAGTGAGATCGTCGAGGAAACATTAAAGCACGGTTTTTGGCGGGGTGAAATCGTAAACTACACCAGCGATGGAAAAGAGATCATCCTTGACTGCAGAACCCAGGTTGTACATGATGAGAATGACAGAGTTGTCGCTTTGTGTGGTATCTCGACTGACATCACCAAGAGGAAACAAACTGAAGAAGCCCTGCGTGACTCCGAGTTCCTTCTGAATGAAACCGGCGATATCGCGAGAGTCGGAGGCTGGGAAGTTGACCTCAAAACCAACGAGTTGAAATGGACAAAAACCACTCGTCTGATTCATGAAGTTGAGGATGATTTTAAACCGAACATAAAAAATGGAACTGAATTCTATGAGCCTGAATACCGTCCGATAATCACCCGTGCTGTTCGTGATGCGATTGCAAAAAATAAATCATTCGATCTGGAATTGCAGTTGAAAACCGCAAAGGAGAAGCGCATATGGGTGAGGACGATTGGCAAGCCGGAATTCATTGACGGCAAATGCCTGCGAGTCAGGGGGATCTTCCAGGACATCACCGAACGCAAAAATGCGGAATTGAAACTCCGTGCCAGCGAGGAAAAGCTGGCAAGCTATATATCCCTCGCTCCCGACGGCATCTTTGTTGTCGATGATTCCGGGCGGTATATCGATGTTAACAATGCGGCTATACTCTTGACCGGCTACTCCAAAGACGAGTTGCTGAACATGACGATCTCTGATCTCGCTCATCCGGATTTCGAGAAAAACGGAATCGAATCATTCCAGGAACTCAAGAAAAACGGCCATGTCAATGCTGAAATATGCATACTGACAAAGAGTGGAACCGAACTCTGGGCCTCGATGGATGGGGTCCGTTTGACCGATAACAGCTTCATGGCATTTTGCGCGGATATTACCGAGACCAAGCGCTTGCGCGAACTCGAAGCGCGCGCCCAGAGACTGGAGACAGCCGGAACATTTGCCGGGCAGATTGCTCACGATTTTAACAACTTGCTGGGACCGTTGATTGCTTATCCAGAACTGATGCGTTGCGAACTTCCGCGCAACCATACGGTTCTAACCTATCTCCACGATATCGAAATGTCTGCCAGGCGCATGGCCGATATCAATCAACAACTGCTGACCCTGGGGCGCCGGGGGCATTACAGCCATGACATCATTAATCTCAATGAAGTTGTGCTGCAGGCTGTAAGGGAAGCGCGTATTGACTCAGCCACAGTCAAATGCCGGCTCGAACTCGCTGATGATCTTATGAATATCAAGGGCGGTTTTGCCCAGATCCACCGGGTAATATCTAATTTGCTGAGCAATGCCCGCGATGCTATCGGAGATATCGGAACTATAACCGTAAAAACCGAGAACTTTTACGCCGATGATGTCAGCATCGCTTTCGGCCAGGTGCCACGGGGTGAATTTATCAAGCTTACTATTTCTGATGATGGTTGCGGTATACCCGAGAATCTGGTCGACCGAGTCTTCGATCCGTTTGTGACTTCGAAAAAAACTGACCGCGAACGCGGTTCCGGACTGGGGCTCAGTATCGTTGATGCGGTCATGAAAGACCACGAGGGTTTTGTTGATCTCGAGACAAAAACAGGCCAGGGAACTTCGTTTTATCTCTACTTCCCGGTTTCGCGCGAAAGCAGGGGAGATGAATCCGAGGCGGAAATTCAGGGTGGAAACGAGAAAATCATGATTATCGATGACGATCGTGTCCAGCGTGATGTGACCTCGAAACTGCTTAAAAAACTCGGTTACAGCGTAAGCGAGGTCGAATGCGGTGAAAAAGCGATCGAGATCCTGAAATCAGAGCGTTTTGACTTATTGATTCTTGACATGGTTATGCCTCCGGGTATAGACGGCGCGGAGACCTACGAACGTGTAATCGACATACAGCCTGACCAGAAAGCGATTATAATGTCCGGTTTTTCGGAAACGGAGCGTGTTATCAAAGCCCAGAAGCTGGGAGTTGGCGCTTTTATAAAAAAACCTGTCACGCTTAAAACTCTGGCTTCTGCGATCCGTACAGAACTGAATAGAAAGCGCAAAAAGGCTTATACTTGAGCTAAACAGCTTATCTTAAATTACAGATTGTACAATTTTTTGTATTTTTTCACGGTTATATCCACACTGTTATTAATAAGCTTGTAATTGCGGAGGACTATTTTTATCTTTTTGGTACTGCAAATGAGAAAGTGATGATAGAAAAGGTGAATAGCTTTTCCGCATGAAGCAATCATCCCGAATTACGCTGACAAATCTTATACGCAAGTGCAGTTCCGGTGATCAATCTGCGTGGCATGAGCTGATCGATTTAATTGCACCCCTGATATTTTCGATCTGCCACAAGAGCCGTCTCTCCCGGGACGAGAGTTTCGACATTTACGGGCAGGTCTGCCTGGAACTGCTGAAATCGATTGATTCCATATCGGATCCGAAAAAAATCTATGCGTTTGTCTCGACAATCACGCGCAGGCAGATTTACGCGTACTACAACTCATTGAAATTTAACGAGTTCATTGAAAACAAAGATGTCCTTGACGATGGCTCGGATGGTATTTCAGCCGAATCATTTTACCTCAGGATAAAAAACCGTGAGCTACTGTCCGAAGCGCTGGAAAGCCTGCCGATAAAGGAATCCAAATTGCTGAAACTGCTGTTTCTGGACAGGCGCGGGTTATCCTACCGGGAGATATCAAAATACTTAAATATACCTGAATCTTCGATCGGACCGACCCGCTCCAGGGCGCTGGAAAAACTGTATCGTAAGTTGAAGGGTAAAATGAAACCGATTTAGGTATTTTTTAAGATCGAAAATTACACTTTATATAGAGGTAAGTATGTCAATTGATACTGAAAAATTTGAACGCCTGCAGAAATATCTTTCCGGCCGGATGAATTCAAAGGAGCGAAAAGCTTTTGAAAAGGAGCTCGTGGCAGATCAGGTGCTGGCCGATATGGCAGATTTTTTGAAGGCTGAGAAATCCGGTAGTTTGGATCACAGCTTCGAATATCTTCGCCAGGCCGCCCATAGCCTGCTCGATCGCCAGCTAATTGAGCTTGAACAAGCCGAACGTGATAATCGGCGGGCTGTAACACTGTTTGATTCTAAACTTCTGCCATTGCCGGAGGGAGTGCGCCCGGCAACTGTCGATACCCGTCGTTTGCGCTATAAACTCGGACAGAGCTACCTGGATATTTCAATCTACCCGATCTCATTGCATTCATTTGAAATGATCGGGCAGTTGAGCGATCGGGATGAAGATCAAAGGCTGTCTATTAAGCTGGTCGGCGATGTCGGCCGGTTCGAAGTTGAGGCGAATCAGTTTGCCATGTTCCGCTTTGAAAAGATTTTAGCGGACAGCTACGAGATGACGATCAGATCCGGTAGTGAAATTTTGGGCCGTCTGATTATCGAATTATGAGTGAAATACAAAAAATACCGAAATTCAGGACAGCAGAGGAATTCCGTGCCTTTTTGAATGAGAGCTTTGAAGGTGATCCAGGTCGATTGCTCAAAGCGATCAACACAAGCGTAAATAATTATCTGCGCAGTGACCTTGTGAAAGCTGATGATTACCTGAAGAAAGCTTCAGGATTAAAGAAGTTCTTTCCTCCCGCGTACAGGCCGCAACTGGAAGCAATCGAAGCTCGTATAGAGCACTGGAAGGGCAACAGCATAAGGGCTCGAAGTCTGTATCTAAAGGCGATTGATAAGATGGTGGCGGCCCGGGAATTCGAGCAGGCCGCGAAAACCCGCCTGGGGCTGTTGGACGTCCATATGTACCTGGGGGAGTATGACAGGGCGTTCAGAACCGGGCGGAAGGCGTTACGTTATTTCCACAGTAAGAAGAACCAAAACCTTATTGCAAGGCTGTTGACCAACCTGGGAAATATCTATCATCGCCAGGACCGCAATCGTATGGCTCTGCGTTATTACGACCGTGCCCGCAAAATCTTCATGAATGTCGGCGGGCCGGCTTTGGCGCTGGTTGAATTCAACCGGGCAAATATCTGCATGAACCTGAACCGTCTTGACGAGGCCGAAAAATTGTATGAAGAAGCGGCTGAAATCTTCTCCGAACACAACCAGCAACTTGCGGTCGCCAAGGCCAGATATTCTCTGGCGTATGTATATTTTCTGCGCGAGAAATTCTCCCACAGCCTGCGCCTGTTCGAACAGGTCTATTCTGAATTTAAGCGTCTTGGTGATGAGAAATCGGCCGATGTCACCCTTCTGGATATGGCTGAAATCGATATTGACCTGAACCAGTACACGAATGCTGTGACCCAGGCTGAACAGGTGATCGAAAGATTCGACCGGACGGGTATGAAGTATGAAAAAGCCAAAGCCTCCTTCTTTGCCGGAAAGGCATTGATGAAAACAGGCGATTACAAACCGGCACGCAATCGTCTCAGGACAGCCGAACGGCTGTTTGAAAAGCAGGCTAATTACCTCTGGCAGGGGATCGCGAAAATGCAGTTGAGCCGCCTTGAACTGGCGGAAAACAAATTCGTCCGGAGTCACAACACGGCCGATAAAGCGCGCAAGCTGTTTGTGAGGGCGGATGACAACCGTCGGATTGTCGATGCGGAAATAATGCTGACCGAAATTATGTTCAGGTCCGGGAAGTCAAATCCTGCCTGTGGAAAAGCTACCGCACTTCTCAAAAAGAATTTACTTGAATACCAGAAGCATATCCTGAACAAACTACTTGGAGAACATTTTCTACAGCGTGAGGATTACAGTCAGGCTCTCAGGTATTTCCGCAAGGCTATCGCGCAGACAGAGAAAAGCCTTGTGGGCATGTATCCCGATGAAATCCGGTTTTTCTATACACTGGATAAATATGATGTTTATCTCAACTCTGTTGAATGCCTTCTGAAGCTGGGGCGCACTCGCCAGTCGTTTCTTCAACAGTCCCGCGCTTTGAGCCTGATAAACCTCAGAAATATCAGTCCCGCCCGGCTTAAAAAGCAGGTGCCTGAAAAATATTTGGTCGAGCGCGACCGACTCAGAAGTCGTCTAAAACAATTGATGACACCTCCTTCCGCCGATCGCCGAGCTGTCGGCGACTCAAGAGAACTTCGTAAAATTGACCGTGGCCTGTGGCGCAATGAGCGGGCTATCCGGTCATTTTTGTATCCGTCGAAAAACGACGCGGAATCGAAGTCCGGTTCGGATTTCGATCCCCACAAATACCTGCGTTCAAATGAGGTTTTGATAAGCTACCTGCTGGTAGGTAACGATGTCGGCGCGTTTTGTGTCAGGCGGGACTCGACTCGTTTTGTCGATTGCGGTATCAGCCGTAAAGCCTTCAATTCAATATTGCGCGAACTCCATTTCCTGTGCGAAAAATCTGTTCATTATCCGCTTGGAGATTCGGGACCTGTCCGGGTAATGAATCATTTCCTGCACGTTCTCAACGAACACCTGGTCGAAAAAATGCAGCTCGATTCCGGTATCGACAGGCTCTTGATCATGGCTGACGGTATCTTCGGGCAGGTGCCGTTTTCGGCCTTGACCGACGAGGATGGACGCAGTTTGTGGCAGAGATACAGCCTGGTAAACCTGGTAAATCCCGACGACCTGGCAAGTCGCGGAAAAAAGCTGTCATCGGCCAGACTTGGCAGGAGCGCGGTATTCACCGCCCGGGCCGAATCGTTGCCAATGGCTCAACTCGAGGGGGAGATTATTCATAAAGCTTTTCCCACCTCTAAGACTTACACCGGCGAAAGGGCGACACTTTTCAACCTCAAGCATGAACTTAAAAGATCAAAGGGATTTGTGCATATCGCCTCGCACGCCTCACGTGATTCCGAAAATCCGCTGTTCTCTCGAATTTTGTTTGGCGACGGCCCGTTCTTTCCCTTCGATCTGTTCGGGGTGGAAATCAATTCCGAGCTTGTTTGTCTGTCCGGATGTCAGACCGCTGCGCCGGGATTGAATTATGGCGGATCATTCAGCCTGGCACGCGCTTTTTACCAGGCCGGTGCACGTTACGTTCTGGCCTCTTTGTGGCCATTATCCGATAAAATCAGTATGATGTTCATGAAAGAGTTTTATACCGCGCTAAGTAATGAGCCGGACATTCATCGTGCTTATTACAGGGCACTCGACAAAATAAATAGTATAAATTCAAACCCAGCTTTCTGGAGCCCCTTTGTACTTCTGGGAGTATAATCGTTAGATGGAGATAGATGCTATGAGAAAACTTCTTTTTAAAACACCGCTGTTACTATCATTGATTATTTTAATTCTTTTGACGGCTGGAAAGGCCCGGGCCGATGCCTTTCAGGCCTGTGGTGTGATTGTTCAAATCGACGACTGCACCTTGTTCGTGCCTGATTTTAATCCCAACTTCAAACTCTCACTCGATGATTACGGTGGTTTTCCTGTCGGTGATTCAGTTTGTGTCATCGGCGACCTGGTCATGGACTGCGATTCCGCCTGCGGTCCCGCGGTCGGGTGTGTTTACAATGCCGTTCTCGAAAGCGATACGATCTTTTATTTCCCTTTCCAGGGCTACGGCGTGCTTCAACAGGGAACCGGATGCCTGGTATTTGATCCGGGCGGAGTTTACGAACTGTTTTCACTCGATAACTACGGTGATTTCGGGGCCGGTGATACGGTCTTTGTAAGAGGATGGACATCCTGGGAAATCCCGTCCGGCTGTCCCGAAGCCGAAGGCCATATCTATTACAACACCATTACGCTGGCGAATCTGCCCGGCGTGCCTGTGCCCGGAAATATTGTTTTGCAACTCGAGGAAGGCATCGAACTCGACTCTGTAATTGCCAATCTCGATATCCAGATTCTGGACAGTATCGCCAACCACAGTATTTACCTGGTCGATCTCGTGGACACAACCACGATGGATTCGGTCTTTCAGTTTTTGTGGGCTAACCCGCAGGTCAAATTCGCGGAAATGAACCTTGAAAGCGGTTCACCGGAAGTTTTGCAAATGAGCATGTCGTTTCCTGATGAATACGCGCCTCCTCTCGATGTCGATTACAGTCCCGAGGAGTATTACGACCAGAATGCGCTCGACGCGATCGGAAGGGACTCCGCTCTGACTCTGGCTGATGGATCGGGCAAAGTAGTTGCGATAATTGACAACGGTCTTGATTTCAATCATCCACTATTCGATTATGTGGATTTGAAACCGGGTTATGATTTCTACAACGAGGATGCCGATCCTTCTGAAGATTCCGGTACTGCTCTCGGCCATGGAACGTTCATTGCCGGTCTGGTCAGTCTGACCGCACCCGGGTCGCAGATAATGCCGATAAAGGCACTCAACGAAAACGGGGTCGGGTCGACATTCGACCTGGCCGAGGCTATTTACTATGCTATCGACAGCGGAGCCCACGTTATCAACATGAGTTTCGGTATGTCAGATTACACAGAACTTATGGCGATCGCCTGCAGCAGCGCTGTTTCAAGCGGGATAACGATAGTTGCCGCGGGAGGTAACTCATCGCAGGAAATTCCGGTATATCCCGCCGCGTTGCCACAGGTCATCGCAGTCTCGGCCATAGATTCACTCGATCAACCGGCAGACTTTACTAACTACGGTGCCTTCATAGATATCTGCGCGCCGGGGGTTGACCTGTACAGCGCGTTGTCTGGCGATTACGACTGGGGAAACTGGAGCGGTACTTCGTTTGCCGCCGCCTTTGTAACTGCCGCCTGTGCTATGGCGATTGAAGTAAACCCTGATCTTACTCCGCAGGAAATGGAGATACTGTTGAGGATGACTGCGGAAACGAATCTTCAGAGCGGTACGATCTTCCCGCCGGATCCATATTACGCTTATGGTCGTCTGGATATTGCCCAGGCTGTAACATCGGCCTCGGGAAGCGGTCAGCCGGGTGATTGTGGCGATGCCAATTCCGACGGGTTTGTGGATGTCAGCGATGCTGTGTTTATTATCAACTACGCTTTTATCCCGGGCAGTCCCGCGCCCGATCCGCTTGAGGCGGCCGACACTAACTGTGATCAAACTGTGGATATCTCAGATGCGGTCGCGTTGATCAGTTTCGCATTTTCCGGTCAGGATATCTGCTGTCCCTGATTAATAGACTTAATTATTACAACCCCGCTGTCAGACGGCGGGGTTTTTTGTTGAAATGTCAATTTGATGTATTTTATCGGGCTCGTTTTCCTACCTGTATTATAGAAATCTGAAAACATACGATTCACAAACAGAGGAGGTTGTACGTGAAAAAAGCATTCGTTCCGCTTTTAACCTGTCTAATGATTCTTGTCGCTTCCGCGTCGCTTTTGGCCGATGGCAACCAGGGTCAGAACTTTGGTAAACCGGGGCTTACCGCAAATGATCGTCCGATTGGAGAAAACGATGGGATGTCTGTGGTCGATAACGTGACCAATACGTTAAATGATCTGGCCCAGGATATCCAGACCGCGGCTACCGGCGATATCAGCATGGGCATGTCAGATTCGGGCTGTGTGACCGTCGATCTGGTTTTGGATGATACCGTTAGCGCGGATAACGGCGCGGCCTGGGTTGATGGTTCCTTTGAAATGACCAACTGCGCTTCCGAAGCGGCCGAAATCCTGCTTACGTTTGAACTGGCGATGGATATGAACGGCATGGTTGACACGATAATTAAGGTCACTGACGTACCGGTTTATCTACCGGCCGGGGCCACTGTCAGCCATGATTTCACATTGCATTTTCCACCGTTCGAGGCTGTTTATACGCTCTGTGTGAGCGCAAACAGCAATGGCTTTATTGCCGAGGACTGTGAAACGGTCGTGGTCACTGGCATGAGCTTCCCGGGCATTCCTTTTTATGCCTGCGGGGTGCTTTACCAGGGAGTGGATTGTCTTTTGTTTGCGCCGATGGGTGCGCATGGTTTAAAATTTGAGCTTGAAAATTATGGCGATTTCGTGGCCGGCGACTCGGTCTGTGTCGATGGTCTGATGCAGTTTAACTGTGACTCTCCCTGTAGCGAGGCCGTCGGATGCATTGTCGACAATGAAATCGAAGCTTACGATGGTATCCCGGATGGGATCCCCTTCGAGGGTGTCGGAATTCTGGTGGAGGACAGCACCTGTCTCTATTTCAGCCCGATGGGACCGAACCATCAGTTCGTGCTCGACAACTACGGCGGCTTTGCTTCCGGCGATACTGTATTCGTGACCGGTACGCTGATCTATGATTGCGTCACTTCCTGTGTCAATGCTGACGGATGCATTGTCGATAACACCATCGAAGCTGTCGAACCTCCACCGGTTCACTATTCAGGTTGCGGGGTTCTTGTTGAAGGTCTATATTGCACCCTCTTTAAGCCGTTTGGAAGCCAGGGCGATTTCTTTGCTCTCGAAAATTACGGCGACTTCGTGGCAGGTGATTCCGTCTGTATCCAGGGATTATTTGGTGATAACTGCGATCCCGTCTGTATCGATGAAGCAACTGCCTGTGTCGACAGTAACACGATCGCGCCGTTTGATTCTCCCGATATTGATACTATCATGGCCTGCGGTGTACTCGTACAGGGTACTGACTGCGTGCTGTTCTCACCCTTCGGGGGAATCCCGCAGTTATTCGCTCTCGATAACTATGGTGATTTCACAGTCGGCGATTCGGTCTGCGTCGAAGGGATGATCGATATCGACTGTGTGACCGATTGCAGTGATGCCGATGCCTGCGTTACCGAAAACATGATTTCGCCATTTAACGATCCGGGTCCCGGCCCGAATCCATTTTATGCCTGCGGTGTTCTGACCCAGGGCACAGATTGCGTTCTCTTCACTCCACTGGGTGACAGCCTGGGCATTATGTTCGCCTTGGATAACTATGGTGATTTCACAGTCGGCGATTCGGTCTGTGTCGATGGTTTCGTCGACTATAACTGCGATACCGATTGCAGTGATGCCGACGCCTGCGTTACCGAAAACATGATTTCGCCGTTTAACGATCCGGGTCCCGATCCAGAATTCATGGCTTGTGGATATTTAGTTGATATCAACGGCTGTCTGTTGTTTGATCCGTACGGCGGTGGCCCCATGGGCGACAGCCTGTATGCTGAACTGGATGACTATGGAATCTATGGTGCCGGCGATTCAGTCTGTGTGTACGGCACTATCGATCCGGAATGCATACCGGCCTGTCCCGAAGCGATGATCTGCGTGATTGTCGAGAGCATTGTCGGCTCGTCAATGCCGGATTCATCCATGACAGTCGAACTCGAAACACACAACTATCCGAACCCGTTCAACCCGTCGACTGAAATCGAATTCAGCCTGAATCGTGCTTCTGATGTCAAACTGGAAGTCTTCAATATCACCGGCCAGAAAGTCGAAGTCCTCATCGATGGTCGTCTCGAGGCTGGATTGCACAGGATCAACTGGGATGGTTCGGCTTACAGTTCAGGAATTTATCTCTATCGTCTGCAGGCCTCCGACCAGGTCGTCTCGCATAAGATGATACTGATGAAATAACCACCTTATAGCACTATCGCGTGTGTGGGGATAGGCTCTTCGAGCCTGTCCCCTTTTTTTTTCTTTCTCGATCGTTTAAATTTTATTGAAACCTGTCAGGCTATGCTTCATTGTATATAATATAATGGCTGTTTACATTGTTGTAATCCCAAAGGAGTGGTAGCATGGAAAAGCTGAAAGTGAATCCGTTGAAGATTGAAGTCAGTCGAATCGGCCTGGGATCGTGGTCGATCGGAGGCTGGATGTGGGGTGGTTCCGATGATCGCGATGCGGTCAAGACTGTAATCGGAGCGCTCGAGAAAGGGATCAATTTGATAGATACCGCTCCGATCTACGGCTTCGGTCACGCCGAAAAAATTGTGGGTGAAGCCCTCTCCCAGTTCGGCCATCGCGAGGAGATCATTGTATCGACTAAATGTGCTCTCGAATGGGATGAAGATGAAAATGTCAAACGCAACTCCTCGCGCGAACGGATCCTTAAAGAAGTCGACGATTCACTTTCGAGGCTGGGCGTGGATTACCTGGATGTATATTTCATCCACTGGCCGGATAAAGAAGTCGCTTTCGAAGAAACCGCGGAGACGATGAAAGAGCTGTTCGACCAGGGTAAGATACGTGCTATCGGTGTGAGCAATTACGATATTGCCCAGATGGATGCTTTCCGCAGGGTTGCCCCGCTTCACTTCCTTCAGCCTCCCTATAATATCTTCGAACGTGGAATCGAAGAGGATCTGGTACCGTATTGCCTCAAAAACAATATCGCCCTGATGACTTACGGTTCTCTCTGTCGTGGATTGCTTTCCGGCAAGATCGATTCATCTACTGAATTTCATGGTGATGATTTACGCAAAGTCGACCCTAAGTTTCAGGGGGAGCGTTTCAAGCAGTATCTGCAGGCGGTCGATAGCCTGGAAAAATACGCGCGTGAGAAATATCAAAAACATGTGATTCATCTGGCACTGCGCTGGCTGATCGATGTCGGGATCGAGGTAAGCCTGCTGGGAGCCCGCAAACCGCATCATCTGGATATACTGGATGAGATCGATGATTTCAAGTTGATGCCGGCCGATCTCGAACGGATTCGCCAGATTACCGAAGAAACGATTACCGATCCGGTCGGCCCGGAATTTATGGCTCCTCCCGAATAAAAACGAAGCGGAAGCCCTATTGGAGCGAATATTTAATAGAGTCGCTTGTTGTTGAATTATTTGCGCTCGTCTGTTTCTATCCAAATATTTTCTTGATGATCGATTTGACCGCGCCTTCGTAGCGTTTGACGACCAGCACTGATGTCGGTGAGTAACGGGCAACTTTTTCCGGGATCTCCCCGAACAAAACTTTCTGGAACATCGGCTCCCGGGCGGCACCAATGATCAACAGGTCATAGTCCCGACCCGCTTTGGCGATTCCTCCGGCAATCGATTTGGATTCTATGATCTTTGATTGGACATCTTTCGCCTGAGATATTCTTTCCTTGGTTGTCTGCATGAAATTGCGACCATTCTCACGATCTATCTCAGGAGCATCGGGATTGACCACATAGCTCAGAGTCAGCTTCATGTCGTTATGATCAATGAACCCATCGAGCACATCAGCCGCCAGAAGGGCATGAGGTCCTCCCGCTGTCGGGAACAGGCATTTCTCGAATCTTTTCTTTTCACCGATTTTCAGAAGCAGAAGATCGCAGGGAGCCATCCTGACAACCTTGTCTGTGATCTCGCCAAATATTCGATCGCGGGCGCGGGCATGACCTTTCCAACCCATTACCAGCGACTCGGCCCGATGTTGTTCGATCGAAGCCAGGATGCCATCAGCTACATTGTGGGCTATGATCAAGTCGGTCTCGATTCCGATCTTATTTTCCGCGGCAATTTTTTGTGCTTTGTTCAAAAGCGGTGTTTTATGGTTGGCGAAACGCATCCCCTCATGAATCGGCATTTGCCTGGGAACATCGACCACTGAAATCGCTATCAATCTGCTTTCACGACGGCGTGTTTCCGAGATCGCCAGGTTCATCAGCGTTTCCACGTTATCCGGATTGTGCAGAGCGACCAGTACCGAGGGAACTATATCCGATGGTCCCGCCGCCCGACGGGGCATCAGCACCTGTGGAACGAGTTCGGCTGAACGTTTCTCGAATACAGCGTAGTACAAAAGCAGGCCGACCGCAACCCAGCCGATTGTTACAAACCATGCGATCGGTTGAAACTTGAATTGGTACAGTGCCAAAAATATGTTCAGCAAGAACCCGAGCACCGGGATCACGGGGTACAGCGGTACTTTGTATTTACGTGGAATTTCCGGATGTTTTCTTCTCAATACGATAACTGCCAGATTGACCAAGGCGAAACTGAGCAGAAAAATAAGGCTGGCAGCTGATCCCACTGCCTCGATCGGCAAGGTCAATGCCATCGTCACCAGGATTATACCGGTTACGAAAATAGCCACATGCGGTGTACGCGTTTTGACGTTAATTGTGGCCATCTTTTTAGGGAGCCAGAGATCGCGACCCATTGAGAATGCCACCCGTGAGGCGGCCATAACTGTCGCGTTCAATGCGGACATAGTTGACAGCAGACCGCCGAATACGATCACCGCAACCCCGAAAGCGGGCATGAATCCTTCGGCCGCGCGTACTATCGCGGTCTCCTTGAACTTGCCGAGAAACTGCCATCCGGGCAGACCATCGGGATTGACCGCTCCCAGCGAAACGAATAGGATCAGCAAATAAATCAGCACGGTCATGCCGAGAGCGATAAAGGTCGCTCGCGGGATGTTCTTTTCCGGCTGTTTAATCTCCTCTGCAACAGTGGCGATCAGGTCATAGCCTTCAAAGGCTATGAAGGTCAGGCCCATGGCGACAATCACGCCCCCCAGCCCGGTCGGGAAGAAGGGGGTAAAGCTCTCCATCGCCTCGGTCGGTTGCTCCATAATCTTTCTCAAACCGTAGAAGATGAAAACTGCCAGTACAATGATTTTGGAGATTGTCAGGATATTTTCGGTCTTGCCGGTAACCTCGGCACCGCGAACGTTCAACCAGGTAAACATCACTCCGATCAAAAAGGTAATCGCCAGGACGGCCTGTTCTGGTCCCACTATGCTGTACAGGCTTTCGGTCAGGCCGGGCACATATTTGTGAAAAAACTCCCAGAAATATCCGGCAAATCCGAGTGCATAGAGACTGCAGGCAACGGTATATGC
>WJMC01000158.1 GCA_014728145.1 Candidatus Zixiibacteriota bacterium
ACCCAGGACGACCTGGCAGATATAATCGTCAAGATCGCAAACGCAGTCTACAAGCAGAAAGAAGAAGTGCTCGGTTCCGAGACGATGCGACAGGTTGAGCGGATGGCTTTCTTGTCGACAATTACCGAGATGTGGAAAGATCATCTCTATGAAATGGATCAATTGCGCACCGGTATCGGCATGCGCTCCTATGCCCAGCGCGACCCGCTGGTGGAATACAAAAAAGAGGCTTACCGGATGTTCGCGGAGCTTCTGGAGGATATCGACAAACAGGCGGTACGGTTCTGCTTTTTGATGCAACCGGCCGACCAGGGCGAAATCAGCCGTCGCCGAAAAGAAGAACTTGCAGCCCAGAAAGCCCAGCACAAGAAAAAAGAATCACTCGGGTTCCGGGCTCCCCAGGGCGCTGTGCAGGCCGAGGGCAAGCAAGTCGAGGATGACACTCCTGAACAGGGCAAGCCGAAACCATTCAAGCGCAGAGGAAAAAAGATCGGCAGAAATGATCCCTGTCCCTGCGGTTCGGGTAAAAAATACAAGAAATGCTGTGGCAGGAATGTCTGATTTAGAGGGTGCTATATTTACGATACTGATTTAGTGCTCATGATTGTGGTGATCTTCTTCATGAGTATCTGATTCCGTTTTTGCTTTTCCGCTGGATTCTGCCTGCAAATTTTTGATGGTTTTTTCGGTCCAGTTATAAATGGTTTCTTTGTCTTTATCGCTGGGTTTGCTGTCTGGATGCATAATTGTATATATCTTCAGGGGCATCTCATCTTCTTCGATAACCTCATTGATTTCCTCAGCCAGATGGATTTTGTCTGATGCCGGATAATTTTTCCAATCCGAAAAGTTAAGGTGTTCTCTACCCTCGTGGACATCGGAAGCGACCAGCCATGAAAACGGGGCTACATAGCTGTAGAGTGGCCACTCTGTATGGTTGGAATGGCAGTCGTAGCATTTCGCTTTGAATATCACGATAGCCGAATCATGACCGGTGATTTCAGCCTTCGTTTCCGGATTACTCCGGTCAACCGGGAAAAACTGTATTACAATTAAAGCCGTAACCAGTCCGAGGATGATAAATTTAAACAGCATTTTCATTCTTAACCGGCCTTGCGAAACTTGCGATAGCACCCGATCGCGATTGCGCCAAATCCGAGCATGGCAGTCATGACCTCGAGCACCGTTCCTATGTATGGGATCATGTATAATCCCGTCAGTACGATTAACCCCAGTAACAGCGCTCGTCCGGGAGAACATTCAGATTTTCCTGTGATACGGGTGATGATCAGTCGTCCGGTAAAAATCGCTACCAGTATCATAGACAGGTAAAAAGCCACCGCGATTGCGATCAAAACGATCAGAAGCGGGGGGACCAGTACAAAAACAGCTTTGTAGAATAGCGCAAACATGAAAGTAGTCAAAAACAGAATAGTGTACAGGATCGTGCCCAGAGAACTGATGAATCCGATCCCGAGTGCCTGCCCGAAGCGGAAGGCCATGATCTCGACAATAAACTTGACGATATTTTTGCATCCGAAGACGATGATCAAGCCGGTCAGAAAGGCGGCTACAGCCAGTATTATCCGCCAGTTGAAAGGAATATCTACAAGACCGCGTCCTTTCGAGATACGGGTGTGTTCAACCTCACCGCTTAAAACCTGGGCACCTTCTTCGATCCGGGCGGTATATGGTGATTTGTAGTGCAGTTTTCCGGATATCCGACAACTCGGTAACAGGATTAGTTGTTTATGAGCGGTTACTTCGGCATCTCCGGTAATCTCGCCACCCAGTGTGACGACATCCCCGAAAGCTTTCAGGTTGCCGTCGATATCTCCTCCTACTATGATCTCTGAGCCGTACAGGTCGGCATCTTTGCCTACAAAACAGTCATTCAGAAGCTCGATTTTCGACCCCAGCCCCATAAAATCACTGGCTGGGAACGAGGCTACTGCGAGGTTGCGACCGATACGGGCATCGGTTGAAATCTGGTTACCGTAGATTCTGACCGATTGTATTATCCTGCCCCCGATAAAAACCTGTGCCCCGATTGAATTTATATTGCCGTTGACCAGGCGGGCGTTGATATTGATCTTCTCCGAGGAAAGAATCAGGTCGCCGGAGATCTCGTTTAATTTGGCCGAGATTTCGAAACGGTCGGCGATAATCAAATCGTCATAGATCTTGTCCGGGAGGGTGTCGATAGCCTCGCTGGAGACAGATATCGAAGCGTGCGCGGGGTTTGTCAGTATAATTAACGCGAGCACCGTCCATATCAGAAACCGTACCCCATAATTACCTACACAACTGGCGAGTTGATCTTTTTTTCTTGAAATAGACTGCATTCCAATTAATATATTGAAGACGGGAGAGTTAGCAACTAAAAATGAACGTACTGCTGATACTTGCCATCGCGCTGGGCGTGTTTTTATTCGGGATCGGGTTTTATTCCCGGCATATCGCCCGCCTGCTTGGTTCCGATGACAAGCGCAGTACACCCGCGGTCGAGAAAAACGACGGCCGTGATTATGTGCCTACCCGGACCCATGTGCTCTTCGCCCATCACTTCGCCACCATAGCAGGAGCGGGGCCGATTATCGGCCCGGTCATGGGATTCGCTTACGGGCTGGTACCGAGTCTTATCTGGATTCTGATCGGCGCGGTTTTTATCGGGGCCGTGCATGATTACACCGCCGTGTTCGCCTCGGTTCGCGAGGGTGGCAGGTCGATGGCGCAGATTGCCGGACGGACCCTGGGCAAAACCGGGTTTGTGCTGTTTATCGTGTTTACACTGGTGATGATCATTTTGGTGACTTCCGCGTTTCTGGGCGCGGCGGCGACGTCTTTGACCTCCAAGTGGCCACTCGAGAAATTGACATTGCCGGCTGATCAGACGCTCCTCAAGACAGTTAGCGAGGATGGTGTCGTCAAGGGTGTGATCGGTGGAATAGCTTCCACCTCGGTTATCGTTATCACCGCCTTCGCCCCGCTATTGGGCTTTTTGATCTACCGTCGTCGCTTGAAGACGCTTTATGCTTACCTGCTCGCGTTTGTGCTGTGTATAGTTTCGATCTATATCGGATTTAAATTTCCTATTGCCCTCGATCCCAAACTGTGGATGTTGATAATTTCAGTCTACACCTTCTTCGCGGCAGGAATACCGGTCTGGATAATCCTGCAACCGCGCGATTTTTCCAACGTTCAGATTCTCTATGGCGGGATGTTGATACTTGTTCTGGCGCTTTTGATGGGTGGAGCCGGTGGCCTTTCAGTTTCCGCGCCGGCGGTCGATCTCGAGACCGGTTCGCGTGCTTTGGGGCTTTTGTGGCCGATGATGTTTATCGTTATCGCCTGTGGAGCCATCTCCGGCTTTCATGCCCTGGCCGGCGGAGGGACCACCTCCAAGCAGGTCAAATCTGAAAGGGACTGCCGCAGAATCGGTTATTTCGGTATGATCCTGGAGGGGTTTCTGGCGGTTCTGGTGCTTGTTACGCTGGCATCGGCCTTAAGTCATGCCGATTACCTGGCTACTGTCTGGCCCGCGGGAGGAGGAGGCAATCCAATCCTGGCTTTTGCCCTGGGTGTCGGCAATCTGGTCAATAATGCCTTTCCGTTTGTCTCGGTAGCGCTCGGTTCTGTTTTTGGAATCCTGATGATTGAGGGGTTTATAGTGACCACGCTCGATTCCGCGGTCAGGCTCAACCGCTACCTGTTCGAGGAACTCTGGAATATCCTGTTTTCAGGGAAAGTGCCGGAATTTATGAAAAAATACTGGTTCAATTCCGGGCTGGCGGTAGCGCTGATGTTTATGATGGGGTATTCCAATGCTTTCGCCGCGTTGTGGAAGATTTTTGGCAGTGCCAATCAGCTCCTGGCTTCCCTGACTCTTCTGGCTGTGACGGTCTGGCTCTACCTGCGTGGAAAAAAAGTGATCTATACTCTCATTCCAGCAGTTTTCATGATTACCACCACATTGGCATCACTGGTCTATCTTTTAGTGAATAACTATATACCGCAAAACAACTTGATATTGATCGTGACTGATTTGGTCTTGCTCCTTCTGGCATTGGCGGTAGCAGTTTTGATGATCAGGACCGCGATCTTTCTGCATAGACGAAAAAGACATGACCCCGTCTCATAACTTTCCCCGTTTAAACCGGCCTGATGTTTATGAATCAACCTGAAATGAGGTCGGTTCAGCGGACTCCACATATTTTTCCCCGCTAATTTTTCGGAAAATAATTGCTCGCTTCAGTTTGGAACAGTGCTCTTTTTTCAAAACTTAAGCTGTTTCAAACGAAAAATTTAGCCCGGACTGCCGATAATAACAGAAAAATAGCACATTTATTTTGGTCTTGTCGGATGTTGAATAAAAAAGGCTCGTTTAGAACACTTTTCCCTCGTGAGGAGTATCTTTTTATAGTGACCCGCCTGATTGCGGTTGTGGTCATGATCCCGTGGGTGCTCTTTAATCCCTACCCCGACATGATCAACACCAATGCTATATTGTTGATACTTCTGGCAATAGCGATCCATCTTTCGATTTTCACCACCCGGCCGCGCTGGCTCAAGCTGACCCAGCAGGACCTCTACAAGATCACTTTCGGATTCGATATTGCCATAGTATCGTTGTTAGTTCATTATACCGGGGGGTTGTACAGCAATTTCTATCTGTTGTATTACCTGGTGATCGGTTTTTCCGCTTACAACCTTGGCCTGCAGGGGGGGGTAACCGTAGCGTTTGCCTGCAGTTCTCTGTACTTACTGATGAATTATTACCAGATCAGCGAGCAGATCGTACTCGATTTGACACTCCGGCTGGTAATCGCGTGGGTCTACGCTTTCGCGATCGGTGTCTTTTCCAAGCATATCAAGCATTCCTCGAATAAGCTTTTGAATCTTTTAGACATCCTCAACGAGCGTACTACGGAGCTGGAAAGAACGCAGATTCAGCTCGAGACGATCTATGAAACCTCGCGTTCCCTGGGCGAAATCCATAACCTGAGCGAAGTATTTGTCGAGATCAACAATATCGCTGACCGGATTCTGGGATATCCGATGAGCAGTATTCTGCTCTTATCGGAAAACCGTGGATATCTCGAGCTTATCGCCACGGTGGAAAGCGGAGTGAAGAAGATCTTCAAGAATCCGCAGAAACGGGAGCTTTCCGGGCTTTACGCGCGTGTGATCGACAGCGGACGGACCGAACGGGTGGCCGATCTCTCCGGAAGCGATAATCATGTCGCCATTATGGAGAGGACGAAAAGCGCGATGATCGTGCCGATGATCGCCCGCAGTAAGATAATCGGTATTCTATCGGCTGAATCCTCGAAAGTGGCGGCCTTCAACGACCGCGATGAAAAGCTCTACTCGATTTTGGCGGCCTCGGCCGGAATGGCGATCGATAACGCGCGCATGCACAAGCATATATCGGACCTGACGGTTATCGACGACCTGACCGGTATATTCAATTATCGCTATTTCGTTCAGAAGCTGGAAGAGGAAAAACGGCGCGCCACCCGCTACAATCTGCCACTCTCTTTGGTAATGCTGGACCTGGACTGGTTCAAAAAGACCAATGACAGCTACGGCCATGAAATCGGCAATATCGTTTTAAAGGAGATCGTGCAGGTCGTCAAGGGCTGTATCCGTGACACCGATACTTTTTGTCGCTATGGTGGCGAGGAATTTATTATAATACTGCCGTTGACCTCCGCCGATGAGGCGCAGGTTCTGGCCGAACGGATTCGGTCACAGGTAGAAAAGCATGACTTCGGAGTGGCCACCGGAGTGCCCGGGCTGAAAATCACGGTTTCTCTGGGTACCACGTCTTATCCGGAAAACGGCCTCTCGCCGGTCGAGCTGGTACAGACTGTCGACACAGCTCTCTACCGGGCCAAGGGCTCCGGCAAGAACATGGTCTGCAGTGTATAGACCTGACAACAGGACGTTGACATAAAATAGGATTTTGCAATTGAGAATCGGAGAGATGTTCATCTTCGGGCTGGAGATGGACAACTATGACTTTTTGTTAAAGACCGCTAAAAGTTATGGACTGGGCGGTGTCATAATTTTCCCTCGCAATCTCGCCTCACTTGAAGAGTTCAATGCTCAGATCGATACGCTCGAGGATCAATCCGGTACCCCGCTGATTGTTGCAGTCGATCAAGAGGGCGGTGAAGTCAACCGGCTCGAGGGAGAAATCCCGAGTTTTCCTTCCATGAGCCATTTCAGCCGAAATCAGGATAAACATGGACTTCGGCAGTTTGCTCGCACAACCGCAAAGCATCTCAAAAAACTCGGGATCAATACTAATTTCGCACCGGTCTGCGATGTCCTCACAAATCCCGCAAATAAACTTATGGCGTCGCGCAGTTTCGGTTCAAATCCTGAGCTTGTCGCCGATTACGCCTGTCTCTTGATCGAGGAATTTAGTTCGCTCGGAATAGTCACATCTGCCAAACATTTCCCGGGACTCGGCTCGGCTTCTCTCGATCCGCATATCTGCACCGCGACATCGGGGATAAGCCGAAATGAATTCGAGCGCATACACTGGCTTCCATTTGCGAGAGCTGTCGAGGCAGATGTTCCCATGGTAATGACTACTCATGTTGTGGCCACAGAACTTGATAGCGGAAGTATGGCCACTTTTTCATCGGCCGTAGTGCGTGACTGCCTTCGCACCCGGCTCGGTTTTGAAGGCGTGGTTATCACCGATGATCTCTGTATGGGCGCTGTGGCCGGCGATTTCAACCCCGGAGAACGTGCGTTGAAAGCGCTCGCTGCCGGGCATGACATGGTTATGTACTGCCACAATCCGGAAGATCAGAAAAATGCTTTTTCTGAAGTCATCAATTCATTAGATACAGGTCGGATCGATCAAACCCGAACTTCGGAAAGCCTTAAGAGAATAGCCCGCCTCAAAGGGAGGTTGTGAAGGTGACCTCGTTGTCCATGCTGTTAAAGAAAAAGCACCTGAGCGTCCTCGGGCTGATGTCCGGTACATCACTGGACGGTCTCGATCTGGCGTTGTGCCGGATCAGAAAACAGGGCAATGGTTATAAGCTGTGCACCACAAAAACCCGTTCGCTCGACTATCCCATCTCCCTGCGCCAGAAAATACTCAAACAGGCCTCGGATTTGAGCCTGCGTAAATCTGAGTTGATGAGTTTGAACAATGAACTGGTCGATTTTTACCTTCGCGGGATAACTCGTTTTACAGACGACAATCCGCGTCTCAAGCCGGATTTGATCGGGTCTCACGGGCAAACGATCTACCATGCCGACCGGCGACTGGCAAAAGTCTCCGACCGAACAACCGGGTCATGGCAGATCGTCGACGGGTCGATGCTGTCGGCGCGTACTGGTATTCCTGTGGTCTCTGATTTTCGCGTCAATGATGTCGCACTGGGAGGTTCCGGTGCGCCTTTGATGCCGGTATGTCATTATCACATGTTTTCTAAATCAAAAGCCAACCTGGCGGTTCTCAATATCGGCGGGATCAGCAACCTGACCTGGTTACCCAGAGGCGGAAGGCCAAAGGATATTCAATCCTCTGATTGCGGGCCGGGCAATATGCTGGTCGATGCCCTGATGAACCGCCTGTACAACAGGAAATTTGATGAGGATGGAAAGGTCGCATTGAGCGGAACTGTATCCGGCAGGTTGCTGGCATGGTTCAAATGTCATGGCTGGTATAAAAGTGCTTTTCCCAAATCGCTGGGACGGGAGCAATTCGAAGACTTCATGGTACAGAAACTGATCAGCGCAGGAGAAAACCTGATGCTCAAACCGGCCGATATTATAGCTACAACCACCCAGTTTACAATAGAAGCTGTCATGCGCTATATCAAATGTGTCGGCAGTCCTGAAATACTTGCAGTCTGTGGTGGGGGTGCGCACAACCTGTTTATGATCAATTCTCTGGTTGAAAATCTGCCTGAATGTGATGTCGTATCAAGTGATGATGTTAATATCGATCCGGACTTTGTAGAAGCAGCCGGGTTCGCGTTGCTGGCGGTCATGTTTTTACACAATCGCCCGGCCGGTCTTCCGCAGGTAACCGGTGCAAAACGAGCCACTGTGCTGGGGAAACTGTCACTGCCATGATCAAGTCGATTAGCCATCTGATTCTGGTATCTATATTGGTCATCTGTGGATGTTCGCGGCTGGATTACATCGAACGACAGACCGGACGCGAGCAGGTCTCACTGCCACGTATCCGTGTACGGATCCTGCATGACAGTCAGTTTTCGCTCAGGTGCCAGGGCAGTTACAAACTGCGCTGTGTCACTTCCGAACTCGCACCCCGTGGATATTACTCCGTGGCAGAGTTGAGGTTTCGCCTCGGTCAGTCCGGGATTGTTTTATCCGACAATGGTTTCGTTTTAGACAGCAACTTGACAGTGATTTACGCCGCTCCCAAACATCAGGGTAACCATCTGTTAATAAACGGCAAACCGTTTAGGGGAGTGCTCGAGGTTAGGCGCGATGATGACAAACTGGAATTAATCAATGTGCTCAACCTCGAGGATTATCTCAAGGGTGTACTTCCACCTGAAATAGGCCGGCTCGAATCCAACGCGCTGGAGGCACTCAAGGCTCAGGCAGTTGCCTCGCGGACTTATGCCTATTCGCGTCTGTTGTCCAACCGGAACAGGCGTTACGATCTGGTCAATAGTATCATGGACCAGGTCTACCGTGGCATCGCGGGCGAATACTCTCTGGCTAACCGGGCAATCGAAAAGACCGCCGGTATGATCCTGACCTGCGGAAAAAAGCCGATTACAGCTTACTACCACTCGACCTGCGGGGGATACACCGAGGATGTCGCGCATGTCTGGGATAAACAGGGCTCGCACTATCTGAAGGGCGTGGAAGACCTCGGGTATTGCAGCTGGTCCAAGTATTATAACTGGCATATGAGCTGGCAACCGGAAGAACTGGCCGAATATCTGCGTCAATACCTGCTCAAGGAAAGGGAATTTACGGCCGATTCATTAATCATAGAGGATATTATAATCAAGGAAAGATTTTCCTCGGGGAGAATCAACTACCTGGAGGTTAAAACCGACAAAGGCGATTTTCTGTTTTTCAAAGATCAGATCCGCTGGGCGTTTCGAAGACCCGGGAGTCCCGAACTGATTTTGCCTTCATCGAACTTCGACCTGCGTCTGTGGCGTGATCACGATGGCAAACTGGTCGAGATAACAGCAGAGGGCGGAGGCTACGGTCATGGTGTCGGGATGTGCCAGTGCGGAGCTATCGGGCGAGCCAGGTCCGGACAGACATATCGCGAAATCCTGAATCATTATTATACGGATGTGAATATCAGTAAAATCTATTAAATATATGAATAAGACATCTACAAAAATTATTGTAGCGCTGGGCCTTTTGATGCTGTTCGGAATGTCATCAGCAGTCCAGGCTGAACTCTCGCTGGACAAGCGTTTATCCTTCAGTTTCGCAGGTGGAGGGCGTCAGCCGGTCTGGAACGGGACTTCCCAGATCTGGGCCATATCCTCTGCTTATGCTTTCTCTCTGGGCTATGGTCTGACAGAGGAGACGATGTTATTTCTGGACTGGGAACGCTCCAAGGTCTATGATGATACGGCCTCAGGGAAAATCGTTAAACTGGGCAAGGAAAACGCTTCCCAGTACTGGAAGAACAACACCTGGCGACTCAGGATGAAGTACTATATGCTGGGCAACAGCAGTTTCGTTCCGTACCTGAGCGGAGCGGTCGGTCTGGCATTCTGGTCGGTGCATGACTATTCAAGCGGTGATATCCTGCGGGTGCCGGATGCCGACGGTGAGATAGTGGATTACGAAGCGACCGAGTTTCTTATCTCCACCGGGGTGGGCTATGAGTGGTTTTTGAGCGACCACCTGTCATTCAATCTCGATTTTCATCTTAATTACCTGACCCTTTACGGTACCCATCTCTCGGATACCGCCAACGATGTCCGTTCGCGCGGATATTTCGACCTGAAAGCTGGTTTTTCATTCTATTTCGATTTTTCGAAAAGCAGACGTCATTTCGATCATGATCTCCTTTCACCCTCCCATAATGTTGAGGATTATGATATGACCGACAGCGACCTCGATGGTATCCCCGATTACCTCGATTTCTGTCCCGAATCACCACCGGAAGCGATCGGCTATACCGACGATACCGGCTGTCCGCTCGATTCCGATGAGGACGGCCTCCCGGATTATCTCGATAGATGTCCTTTTGTCTACTATAAATCTGAAGGCGAGCATGATGGTTGTCCGCCTGACAGCGATGGCGACGGTGTTGTCGATGCCGAAGATGCCTGTCCGGATAATCCGCAAGGTTATGTGGTCGATGAGTGGGGGTGCCCGATCAAAAGCGAGATCTTTGCCCGCAGAACGCTCCAGGTCCGTTTTTCCGAATCGGGAGAATATATCGATTTCGTGAGCAGGCGTTACCTCGATAGCCTGGCTTTAGCCCTCAAGCAGTTTCCCGAAGTCAGCTGTGAAATCCGTGGATACACCGAGAACCTCGATGATCTCGAGTACAGCCGAAACCTGTCACTGCAGGAAGCTGAAAAAGTCCGCGATTACCTTGTCCGCAGGCGCGTGACCCGCGACCGGATCAAGATCTATGGTGTCGGCGCGGAGAAGTTTATCGCCACCAACTCCACCCGCGAAGGACGCGAAAGCAACCATCGCATCGAGATAGTCTTCGATTATTAAGTCATCTATATCGCAGTTGATTCACTTAATGCTGTCTTATTCGTAGCGGAGAGAATCGATGGGATCGAGCATGGAAGCTTTATAGGCCGGGTAGAATCCAAAGATAACCCCCACGAACGCAGAGAAGCAGAAAGCCAGCACGATCGAATCAGCCGAGATCAGGGTGTTCCATTGGAAATAGGTCGAAAGCACAGCGGATGCTCCGGTACCCAGTCCGATTCCGATCAGTCCACCTAAAATCGAAAGCGCGAACGACTCGATCAAAAACTGCAGGCGAATATCCCGTTTGCGCGCCCCGACCGCCATCCTGAGGCCGATCTCACGGGTTCTTTCGGTGACCGACACGAGCATAATATTCATAATGCCGATACCGCCCACGATCAGGGATACTCCCGCTATCGATCCCAGAAGCCATTTGAATGTGTCGGTTACATTCTGCGAGGTCTGGATGAAGTCGACCTGGTTGTAAATACGAAAATCGTTTTCATCGTCACCGCTCAGCCGGTGATTGCGCCTCAAAGTCTTTTCGATTTCGAGCGAAACCGGGGTCATCAAGTCCATGTCGGCCACCTTGACAGTGATACCCTCGATATAGTCGATCCCGAACAGTCGCTTTTGCGCTGTCTCGAGTGGAATTAAAACTGCTTCATCGGGTGAGGACCATCCCGGACCTTTTTCCTTGAGAATTCCGATTACCTCGAAGTTGATCCCGCGGATTTTGATTTCGGAACCGAGTATGCCGTAGGTTTCCTCGCCGAAAAGAATATTTTTCACCTCGGCTCCGATTACGGCCACCCGTGCGCGCCGGGCGTTTTCAGATCTGGTAAAATACCTGCCCTTAGAAAGAGGCGCATTACGTGCCCATTCATATTCAGGAGTAGTGCCGTAGATGCGGGCATTGGCCACTTCATTGCCGAATTTCAATGATGTAAAGCTGTTGATTTCCGGGATTACAGCCGCCACACCGGGAATATTTGATATGTCCCTGGCATCTTCCATGTACAGCCTGACCCTCTGACCGGATGCTCTGGCGCCGTGGCCACGGGCGAATCCGGGCCGGATGGTCAGCAGGTTGGTGCCGTATTTCTGGATCTCCTCTTTTGTCGCTTTTTCGGCACCGCGCCCCATTGCCAAAACGGTGATGACCGAGGATACGCCGATGATTATGCCCAGCATGGTCAGAAACGACCTGACCTTGTGGCCTTGCAGGGATCCCAATGCTACTTTAAAAGACTCACCTAAATGCATAAATTAAAGATAACCTGTACAGCCTGCATGTCAATCGCCATTATCAGTATTATAGCCCGTCAACTGATTTTGGTTGCGGGCTCAGGTGAAATACGTATATATTTAGACGATTATGACTGAAAAAAATCACAACCAAAATAATAAATCTTTTTTCGCCGAGTTCTGGCTGTTTTTACGGACCAACAAGAAGTTCTGGCTTATCCCGGTTATCGTCCTGATTCTGCTTCTGGTCGTGTTTATCCTGCTGACCGAAAGTTCGGCCGTGGCTCCGTTTATATATAATATCTTTTAGTCCCATGGTAGATTCTTATTCAAAATCGATTTCGGCTCCGAAAAAAGTTTTGTTCGTCCTCTTGACGATCTTTATCCTGCTTGTCATCGTGGAAACGTTTTTGCGGATCGCCGGGATCGAGGGACGCCGGGAGTCACCTTTTTTCCTGCTTCTGCGGGTTCATGAATACCCGGAATATTTCCGCCGGCACCCGACTCTCTTCTGGGAATTCGTCCCGAATAAGACCATCTCCGGTGATTTTATCGCTAAAGGGGAATATCATATCAACTCCCACGGTTTCCGGGGTGAGGAGTTTGATGCCGACAAACCGAAAGATCAGGTCAGGATATGCTGTATCGGCAATTCATGCACATTTGGATGGGAGATACCCACAGGCGGTACCTATTCGGAACGGCTGGAAGATCATCTCAGGTCCTCCTATCTCGATAAAAATATCGAAGTCATTAACTGCGGAGTTCCCGGCTACACTTCTCATCAGGGTTTGATACTCCTGAAGGAGAAGATCCTCGACTACGATCCGGACATCATCACGCTTTCGTTCGGCTGGAACGATATGTGGGGCGCGGGTCGCGGACTCTCCGATCGGGAGATCAAGGTCCTTTCGCCTTTTGTGATCTGGCTTCAGAACAACCTCGCCAAACTGGCCACTTACCGCCTGGTTAAATACCTGATTCTCGAGGTTACCGAAAAAGAGGGCCTGAGCGGTTTCGACGTGGAGAATCCGACTTATCGTGTAACCCTCAATGAGTACCGCCAGAACCTGATGGAAATCCGTAAAATTGCGCTCGAAAACGGTATTACACCAGTCTTTCTGACATCGCCGGCACCGCAGTCGTCGGTCTACCTTGGGGAGGGGCGCCGTACACAGCTGGAACGCATCTTTATGATCCACGAGGAGTACAACAAAGTGATCCGCGATCTTCAGCAGGAAAATCAATTTCTTATGGTTCCACTGGCGACATTTTTCCAGAACCAGGCGGGATTCTTTGATCCAGAGCTTAAAGACTATATCCACTACAACGAACGCGGTCATGTCTATGTAGCCGAGCTTATCGCCCGTTATATCAAACGCTACAACCTGATCGAAAAAACAAATAATCAGTAGGATAACAGTAACTCAAATCTCCA
>WJMC01000159.1 GCA_014728145.1 Candidatus Zixiibacteriota bacterium
GAAATCAATTCGTTTTTATATCTGGATGGCTGTTCTGGCAGTGATAGTGGCATTACTGTTTCTGTTTCCAGTCGATTTGAAGATCAATGCTCCCATGACGATCGAACCGCTTGAGAAATTCACCATCAAGCGCACCGGCACAAGCGACTTGCAGATGATCTGGTTCAAGGGCGGACTCGAGCAGAAGACCACCAGCCGGATATTTCAATTATCGATCGCGGATTTTGCCATACTGGATATCGAACCCAGCCTGACACCCGGTACACAGGTCGACAGCGGGGACCTGCTTCTAAAGGTATCCTCCGATTTCTTCAACAGCCAGCTGGAACAGACCCAGGCCGAGATAGACAAAGCACTGGCGGAATACGAACTGTTGTTATCCGACCCCAAGGCGGCCGAACTGGCCAAAGCCAAGGCGGCGCTCGAAGAGGCTCGGCTCAAGCAAATAAATATCGAAAACGAGTACCAGCGCGCCAAAAAGATGTATGAAAAAAACCTGATTTCTGAGGAAGAGTGGGAGATATTCAAGACCCAGCGTTCGGTCACAAACAAGCAGACCGAGATTGCCAAATCCGAATATGATCTCCTGCGCGAAGGCCCCAAGGCGGAAGAACTGCTTAAGCAGGATGCTGAAATAGACCGCCTCAGGGCCAAGGCTCGCTACCTCAAAGAACAGATCGAGGCCTGCACGATCCGTTCTCCCTTCGATGGTAAAGCTACCCTATTCGGACAGCCGGGAGAAATCATTTCGGTAGCAAAAAACTCAACAGTTGAGGTTCGGGTGCGGATTCCCGAAGACCAGGTCGATATCCTTGAAGTCAGCCAGGATGTCTATGCCAGGGTAGCCGGTTTTCCGCGCGCATCGTTTCAAACTGAACTGACCAAGGTGATCGCGAGTTCGCATAGAATGGATGGCAAAAACTACTTCGTGGCGGTCGGCCTGCTTTCAAATCCGAGTGGCTTGCTCAAAGACGGCATGACCGGTTATGCCAAGATTATCTGTGGCAAAACCAGTCCGATGGGGATACTGTCCAGGAAATTTGTCCGCTTTTTCAGGGTTGAATTCTGGTCATGGTGGTAGCGCAAATACTGAAAACACGGGCTCTCGTCCCCAATCACCGGTTTGTTAAAATTATCTAAAATGCTGTCAATTTTACATAAATACTTGACAAGCTGTCGGTAGGTTGTATATTTATAATACTTACGAGAATGATTCTATCATTTTCCTGTTTAAACCTGCCATCGAAAGATGGAAATAACCGGTCATCGGAAACGACGACATAGGAGGTTCTGATGTACGAACTGTTCATCGAAGAACTGGAAGAAAAGGTTGCTCCGGTTCGCATTAGCCAGGGTGGTCAGTAGACCCCCGAAATTTGACCGGTGAAAGCCGCCTTTACAGGCGGCTTTCGTCTTTATGGTTCATCTTATTGACCAGGGTCGAGATTTCGCTTTTCAGGTTTTCCGCGCGCGGTTGCTTGAGAAAGCTCTGCAGATACTTCTTGTTGTCGATTTTGCGAGCCAAAACTTTCAGCACGGCCACCGCCTCCTTATAACTGATATAGGCCTCTTCATAGTCGAGCTGTTTCTGTTTAAGGTTGCCCAGCTGAAACTTGATTTTCCACTTCAGGCAAATCTGACACAGCTCATCGCTTCGCCTCAATGCTGTCTCGAAATCAGTCGCGGCTGAATCGAGTTCACCTCGTCTCATTGCAATCATCCCCCTCAAATAAAGATACTCCGCGCGCAGTATACTGTTAACCGGATCACTCATAATCTCAGCGACTTCATCCAGGTAATCAAGTTCGCAACCCGGCAGGCAAGCCAGGTCGGTTTTCATACGCGCAAGAGAGATTACACCTTTGAGGTTGTTAAATTCATGTTTTGCGACCACCTGCAGGCCCTCATCGATCGCCTTTTGAGCCGCCTCGAAATCATCAGCAAACTCCAATTCCGCTTCAGATTTTAAAGCTAAAGAGTTAACGATTCCGAGCGGATCGTCATTCTTGTACGAGAGTTCGAGCGTTTTTTCGAGGTACTTTGAGAATATGTCCGGCTGGTACAGGCTCAAAAACAGGCGTGAATAGTTCAGATACAACAGCACTGCGCTGCGGGGATCTTCAATATTCGCCAGGATCATTTCGGCTTCATCGAGGATCTTTTCAACTTGCACGAATTCGCCCGATTGCAACCAGACTGTTGACAGCGTTATCATGAACATCAACTGGAAAGGCTGATCCTCGAGTTCGGTCGATGTACTCAGGCCTTCCTGGGCCATGCTTTCCGCTTTCTGATAATTGCCCAGGGTCAGCTCACAGGAGGCGATATTGTCGAGGTTGAACATGATCTCACGGGTTGAATCGATATCGCGATTGATCTTGAGGGCATCGTAGAGATACTTCAAAGCCGGTTTGATCTGCCCCAGTTCATAATACGTCACACCGAGATTGTTGTAGGTGCGGGCCAGTTCGGGCAGGTCATTTATTTCTTCTTTGATCGCGATCGATCGTTTATAATAGTCGATTGTTTTAGCGTACTCATGTTGCATCACGTAACAGGAGCCGATATTGCTCAAAGTCGAGGCGATGTCTTTTTTGAGGTCGAGTTCTTCCTGGATTTTGAGCGCTTTGAAATAACTCTCAAGAGCCAGATCGATCTTGCTTCCGACCCAGTGCATATTTCCGAGATTGTTGTAGGTATGTGAGATTTCGACCTTGTCGCCGATCTCCCGGTACAGACCGAGGGCTTTTTCGAGTGCTTTCAGGCCCCGACGGTAATCGAATCGTGATTTATAGATATCACCAAGGTGCTTGTAAGCGGCGGCCAGGTATTCACGCCTCTCGATTTTATTTTTTAGACGCACGATCCGGGCGAAGCTCGCCAGGGCGGTATTGGTCAGGCCGAGCTTGTTCTCAATATCTCCCTTAACGTTCAAGAGCCTGGCTATATGGTTTGTGGTATCTTCATGCTCTGACTGTTTAAAAGCAATCTGAAGGCAGTTCGAAACCAGTTTGAGAGCGAAACGATACTGGTTTGATGAGAGCCTGTGTTCGACGGCTTTCAATGTCCAGCGCAGTGATTCCTGGAGGCTTTCAGCCAGCGTGTAATGACGTGCGATGTAAAGCGCTTTCTGTTCGCGAGTGAAAACCGCGGACTTCTTCACGATTTCTGCCGCTTTCATATGCAGCTTTTTCAAGGTATCCGGATCGTTTTCGGAAAGCATCGCCACCCGCAACAGCTGATTTTTGAGACGGTAGCGGTTGTTCTTTTTTGTCAGCAAACCACTCTCTTCAAACCGCCTCAGCATCCGATCCGGTTCGTATGAGTGATCGAGTTCAAACTTGACGTAGAACTGCTCATCGAACTCGTGATTGATGACAGCCAGGCGCCGCAATGCCATGCGTTCATCGGGCCCCAGATAATTAACCGCTTCTAAAATCTTGATGAGGATTTTATTCGACGGGCAGTAAGCTATGAAATCGGTCACATCGACCGCCCAGTGCTCGCCGTCATAACCGATAATATCGGCAGCCTGCATCTCGTTTAATATCTCGGCCAGAGTCTCGATCGAGTCGGAACTGATATCCGAAAGCTTCTCCAAAAATTCCCCGTTTACTACCTCGGGATCGAACCAGTTCTCGATCTCTGCCACAATATCGAGAGCGATTTCCCGTGCTCCCGGTGGCGAAGCCACAAGCCTCACCGACGGTTGCAGGTAAAGCCTGATCTGGTTATCAGGCTGAACAGTCGTACCGCCATCGGTCAGAAGTGTGGTATCTATCGAGACTTGACCAGCAGATTTCCGTGCGGTAATTCTAGCAGAGGTTTTAGATTTTATGTCTTTTCTGGATATAACTTCAATATTTCGCTTCTGATACTCCGCGGTCAGAATCGTCCTGAATGATTCAAGCACAACTTTATCACTGAAACAGTAAGAAGCATTGCAGTTTTCATGGAAATCCTGCTTGTAAAACTCTTTTGCAAGTCTAAGTGACACCGCGGTAGACAATAACTCATTAAAATCAAAGGCTGGTTCCTGTCCACCGGAAAGCTCGGCACAGGCATAAGCCAGTTGCCAGGCGTTACCGGGACGCTCCTCCGGCTTACGGCTCAACAATGCTGAGATCAGGTCCAGAAACTCCTCGGGCAGATCATGATCATCCTGTACGATTTCCGGGGCTTCCTGCTCGAGTTTGGACGATATCACTTTGAGCGGATCGTCATCTTCGAATGGCAGCCTGCCACACACTAAAAGGTACAGCATGACTCCCAGGCTGTACATATCCGAACGGCTGTCGGCCGACTGATTGTCGAACAGTTCCGGCGCCATGAACTCGACCGTACCGGACAGCTTATGGCGCGCATTTTCAAGCGAATTGTCGAGTGCCAGGCCAAAATCCAGCAACTTGACCAGCAATCTGTTGGATGACTCTGCAAGCTTGACGTTCGCAGGCTTGAGATCGTTATGGAGCAGGTTGAAATGATGCAGAAACGCGATCGCCTCGGAGCACATCCGGGTGATGTCGATCAGGTGCTTGTCATCATACGCCGAAACCTGTTCATAGATATTGCTCCGGGGCAGAAGCTCCATAGTGTAATACGGAAGGTTCTCCCGGGTGTAGCCATAATCATATGCGCAGGTCAGGTACCTGCAGTTCAGTTTCAATGACAGCAGGAATTCCTCGAAAAAAGCCTGTTCATCAAAAGAGGTGAAATCGTCAGGAATGAAAACTTTTAGAGCTAAATCGAGATCACGCTCGCGATCGTGAACCGCGAAGACTTCTCCCCCGCCTCCGGCTCCGATTTTATTCAGAACTTCGTATCTCTCCGGCAACCTGATGGTAGTCATGACCGCGACCTCAGGTTTCCGGTTGCTTTACCGGCAGTACTATCTTGAAGACCGTCTCTTCGGGCATGCTTTCGATTGAGAGCTGGCCGTGATGGCTTTCGATGATCCTGCGACAATTGCCCAGCCCCAACCCATGACCGCTTTCCTTGGTGGTAAACCCCTGCTCGAAGATTCTATCTTTATGCTTAACTTCGATACCCGGGCCGTTGTCGACGATTTCCATCACCACGGTTTCCGCCTGATCCCCGGCAACTCTGTTGTAAGCCCTGATTTTAATCCGGCCATTCTCGATACCGGCTCCGTTAATAGCTTCCATTGAGTTATATATGCCGTTGATCAAAACCTGCTGGATCTGGCCGACATCGATCTCGATCGGCGGAATATCGTGAGAGATCTGCAGTTCGAAGTTTATGCGGGAGAAGTTTTCATGCGTTTTAATCGAGAACAGGATATCCTCGATCAGCTTGCGGAGGTCGTATGAGACCGGGTCCTTTTCCAGCTTGGAGAAGTCCATCAAACCGTCGGTGAAACGTTTGATCTTGGAGATGCTTTCGACAATCGCTTCTGCGTTGCGGTCGATCTTGTCATAGGCCTGTTTTTTGACATTGCGCAAAAGCAGTTCGGCGCTGTTGGATATTATAGCCAGGTAGTTGTTGAGTTCATGGCCGATCGAGGCCGCCATCTCACCCTTTGCCACCAGTTTCTCCGAAAGCATGACGTAATTTTCCAGGACTACTTTCTCGGTCGTGTCCTCGATCACGATAATCAGGCCACTGCTGTTCTGGGGTTCGATTTCCAGAGGCGAAATCTTGAGGTTGAGAACTTTTTCCTCGTCATCGACCTGGTAATAGAAACGGCTTTCTTCGAATGCACGGCCGGTCGAGACGACATGCAGAAGATGCTTTTTCCAGAATTCCACCTGGTCCTCGGCGGGTATTTCAAAAAATGATCTCCCACTGCTCTGCATCCTGAATCCGCTGTTTTTGCGTTCAGCCGGGGTGAGTATATCGAAGGCGGCATCATTTAAGCTGGTTACTTCGAATTTATCGTTTACGACAACGATTCCAACCGGTGTCTTATTGACTACATTTTCATTGTAGCGCTTCAGGCGCAGGAGGTTTTCATAGAGCTTGGCGTTTTCGATTGCGATCGCGGCCTGCTCTGTAAACAGCTCGAACAGGTACAGGTCGGAGCGCAAAAACACCTTCGCTTCGCTGGAGTTGTCGAGGTAGACCACGCCGATGATCTTCTCTTTGATCTTGAGCGGAACACACATAATTGAGCGCAAATTCAATTCCGCAATCGACTTCTGCTTGGAATATTTTTCATCCGCCTGCGCGTCGGAAGTATAGATCGATTCCCCGGTTTTAGCCACTTTGTTGGCGATCGAGTTCGATATCTTGAAATCTTCACCCATCAGCTTATCACCGGAGATATTGTGAACGGTCTTGAACTGTAATTCACCGGACTCATCGAGAAGCATCAAAAAGCCCCGTTCGGCTTTTAAGAGTTCAATCGCGTGTTTCATTACTTTCTGCAGGATATTTTCAAGGACGAGCGATGAGTTGATCGCCTGCGAAATCTCCAGCACGGCCTTGAGATCGGTCGAGCGAGTGGTTGCCTGCGAGGATTTCTGTGCCAGGGCAGGGTATTCATCCTCAATCGACGAGAGCCCGTCTTCCATCTCGGAAAGGATATCGAGGTCGGGTTCGGTCGGTTGCGATGATTTTTTTGACGCTTTTTTGTACTTGTTCGGAATTATTATCTTGTCAGTAGACTGAAATTTAGAATTGTTACTTTTTTTTATAGGCATACTTAATCCCAAGCCCGATTTTTATATCATTATTCTTATCGGAAGAGTTACAAAAAAGGTTAACCGCAACGAAATTAAAGTCTTACAAAAACAGCCTTATTTTACGATGATTAACGGGGCTTGATAATCGGGAGTTTGCCTGGTTTGAACGTAAAGGTACTGAATTCTCTTTTTTCGGGACCCATCCGGGTCATATCGAGCACCTGCTCGAACGCCTTTTCTGGGAGGTTTGACGCCTCGGGTTGCTGTTCGGAATCTGAACGCTCCATCCCGAGATACCATTGACCGGCACGGCTCAACTCGGCTGCGGTCAGCCTGCGTTGCTTCAATGTGAAACTGAGATAGTAGTGGTCGTCATATTCGAGGTTGTTGATATGCTTGCTGGCCAGAATCATCTGCTCATCAATCTTATCCACGATCCTGAAGAAGTCCTTATGACTGCTTTCAGTGATTTCATGGTTAAAATCGAGCAGGTAGAGCTTGAAACGTGCTCCGAAACTTTGAAATTCAATATGGATTTGGGCCTGATACTTTTTCAGGGTCGGATCGATCCAGAGCGGGTAAGATTTTTTCAGATGAGCCTCGATTTCGAGATGGAGCGGGTAACCCTCTCGAATTGAACTGACGAGCTCCGATGTAAACATGCCGGCCAGCTTCAGATCAGCAGTGACAATGCTGTCATAGACGAAGATATCGCACTTGAGCTCTTCACCCGCAAGTAGAGGTGCCATAATAACCAGCAGGCAGATAAAGTGTAGCGCGATCTGTAGGCTGAATCCAATTTTCATTGTATCAATTGTTTAAAATGCGCCGGAAAATGTCAGCCAGAATTTGATATCCGCGTCGGAATCATCCAGAGCTCGAGCCAGCTCAAGCCTCAGGCCGGGCCCCAGTTTGACAGCCAGGCCTATATCGGATTTGAATTCGCCATCGGAAAAAATCGCATCGTCCTGACCGACCACCTTGCCGATATCGAAAAACAACAGTCCCGTCACGGTCTGGTTGAACTTAAGCAGATATTCAATATTCGCCAGAGCCATCTGCTCACCATAGAAGACCTTGTGGTCATATCCGCGCAGGGTGTTCAGACCGCCCAGGAAGAATTTCTTAAAAAGCGGGAGGCGCTGATCAGAATTACCGTACATCACCCGCGCATTAATCGCCAGGTAGCGGTTGAACGGCTGGTAGCGTGTCAAATCCACTATCCAGCGAGTGTAGCTTAAGTCACCTTCGAGACCGTCACCCGCCTTCTCGTATTTGACCTGCCCCAGCCATCCGATCTGAAGCGTGCGATACTGGGAACGCTTGTCGAATGTATAGCTGACATTGATTTTAGAGAGCTTGCTGTCGAAATCATCGCGATAGGTTTGTTTCATATCATACGGCAGGGTGCTGAAATTGCCCCGGAATTCCTTGGAACCGAACATGCTCCAGAGCTTTGGATGGGAGTCCATCCAGTCCAGGTCATCGTAGCTGTAAGAGATATCGAATGAATTGTACTCGCCCAGATAGAGCTTCAGGCCGATCGTGCCGCCCTCTTTTTCGTAGTAATCACGAAAGTCCTCATGCACCAACAGCGTGTATACCAAATTTTCGTTTTTACTTACAATCCAGTCATCCTCCGTGGCCGTTTCGCGGTACAGCCTGCCGTAAGGTTCGATTGCATAACTGTCGAATATCTTCTGCGCGATATCGAGATGATAATGCAGTCTCTCGGCTTCGAAAGCGTAGCCGGCACCGACCGAAATCTTCGGGAAGATTTCGTCCGGATCCTCGTATTCGAAGTAGGGATAGATCTCGAGCCCGTCGACCCGGTTGTAATCGAGCGAGAGTTTGAGCTCGAACTGGTCGTAATAACCGCGCCTTGAACCGAATTTTCGTCCACCCTCCTGCCAGCCTTCATCGGAGACAATCTGACCGTAAACCTGCGAGTTATCATGGCGAAACACCTTTCCGCAGATCGTAATCACATGACCGCGCACAACCGCCTGCGGATGCAGAGTAACATCGCCGAAGAAACTGATCATGTTCTTCGAAACTTCGCCATAAACCTCTGCATCTCCGCCGACTACGAGAGCATCTCCGCGCACAAACTGACGTTCATCTATAACCATGGTAGCAAAAGTTTTTAGCAGGTTTCGCGGTACCCGAAAATTGGGGGGCTCAGCGCGGATGATGTAACTCAGTTTGACATGCCCGCGCGAGATCATCTCGGTCTCATGGCGCTTGAGCAGATCGTAATTGATTTTCCTATCACCCCAAACAATACCCTCAGTTGAGAAAATCAGGCGGTCGCCGATAGAGATTTGCCCTTCTTGCCTGACAACCTCGTCGCAGTAGAAATCTATCTGTTCACGCCGGCCCTGGTAATCCAGGATCATGCTGATTTCGTCCTTATGGTAATCGATGATGAGACGATTTGTCGGCTGGTTTTCCTCCTCGTAACCGCGCAAGGTTTCCCCGCAGATGAAGATCACAGCCAGGACCGTCAATACTATCATTATCAGCGATTTTTCCTTTAACACGATTTCCTCCTTTGTTTGCCCTTTACATGAGCAAACTGTGTACCAACACGCAATAGCCTCTAAAAGCCCTGTTTCAAAGGATTTATCGACGTGAACAACATCGTTCCGATGTGTTTTTTACAATTTATGGTCGGCTGTCGTTGTCTTTTTTACAACAATTCATGTTTTTTCAGTTTTTTATAGAGATTGCCCCGATCCACCTGGAGCCGACGCGCCAGCTCGGCCACATTCCCCTCTACCTGATTAAGATTCACTGCCAGGAAGTTACGCTCGAAGTCATCCACAGTCCTGGTCAGCAGGTTCTTGCCGGATGATTTCAGCGGTTTACTATCGTCGGAAAATGAAATCTCGCCGGCAATCAGTTTCCGCGCAGTCTCGATGTCGACATCGTCCCTGCCTGACAGAAAAAACAGGCGCTCGCAGTAATTTTTCAATTCACGAACATTGCCGGGCCAGTCACCGGCGCAGAGCAATTCATTGATTTCAGGAGGGTAGTTCTTTTCAAACCGGTTGTTTTTCTCCCTGAGACGATTGAAGAAATGATCGAACAACAATGGGATGTCCTCCTTGCGCTCCCTGAGGGACGGGACATGAACCGGTATGGTATTGATGCGGTAGAACAGGTCAGCTCGAAAATTTCCCTTTTCGACCTCGGCTCCAAGATCTTTCCCGCTGATCGAGATAGTGAAAACATCGACCACAACTGGCTTTCTGCCTCCCAGGGGTTCAACTTCATTTGTTTCCATAACACGTAACAGCTTGCTCTGGAGACTCAGCGGTAATTCAGCGATCTCATCCAGCACCAGGCTCCCGCTGTCTGCCAGCTCGAATTTGCCCGGTTTGTCGGTATTGGCCCCGGTAAAAGCACCTTTTTTATGGCCGAAAAGCTCCGACTCGGCCAAATCCGCTGGTATGGCCGCGCAATTGAGCTTTACCATCGGCTTGCCCGCACGCCTCGAACGGTAATGAATCTGGTTGGCAACAAGTTCTTTCCCGGTACCGGTCTCCCCCCAGATCAGCACCCGGCTCCCGGTCTCGGCCACCATGGCGATCTGGCGCTTGAGTTCGGCAATTGAAGCGCTCCGCCCGATGATCGCATACTTATCTATAAATCTCTGGCGGAAACTGCGGTTTTCAGCTTTGATCCGGTACTTGTCAAGACTGCTGCGAACTGAAGCTAACAGGCGTCCAATATCCGGCGGTTTTTCCAGAAAATCGGAGGCACCGAGTTTGACCGAATCTGCCGCCTGTTGCAGGCTGGACTCCCCAGAGAGCATAATCACCTCCGGATGCTCCGGCATCTCAATGACCTGCCCGAGAATTTCGATACCGTCGGGCGAGGGCATGTTTATGTCCAACAATACCAGTTGAAAATCGTCATTTTTGATTGTACCCACTGCGGATGCGGAATCGCTCAGGCAGGTTACCTGATATTTTTCCGTTTCAAGGAGACGACCGAGTTGCCTGGCAAAAGCACGGTCATCATCAATCAGTAGAATTTTTCCAGTCATGTAAATCCGGGAAAATGATTCTAACAGTGGTTCCTTGCTGGTCGGAATCGAGTTCCAGCTCAGCCTCCAGCGCCTGGGCGAACTTCATGGCAATCGGAAGCCCCAGGCCGGTTCCCCGTGACTTGGTGGTGTAATAAGGTTGCCAGATTTTCATCATGGTAACATCCGGTATCCCCGGACCGTTGTCGGTCACCTCGATCACCGTCTCATCATCATCGCGACGACCGGTCACACTGACCTTACCGGCATCCTCAATCGCTTCACAAGCGTTTTTTACCAGGTTGATCATTATGCCGCGCAGGATATCGTAGTCGGTTTCAACATACAATTCACCAGGTATATCGATCTGCTTTTCGATATTTTCGCAGTCTCGACCGCCCAGTTTCACAGCATCCTCGGCAACATTTTTAACGTTGACCGGCGCTTTGCGAATCTCTGGCGAGCGTGAAAACATCGAGAAATCAGAGGCGATATCCTCCAGGCGTGAAATCTCGGCCCGGATGGTTTTAAGCTCTGCTTCGGATTCAGCAACCTTTTCATGCGCCGACAGATTGTGCAGTGCGATCTTGACCGGGCTGAGGATGTTTTTGATTCCATGCGCGATAACCCGGGCGGTATTCTTCCAGGAAGACTCGATCTCGGCATTTACCAGCTGACGGGTGCGGTTTTCCAGCTCGGAAGACATATAGTTGAACGAGTTTACAAGCATACCGAGTTCATCTTCATTGTTGTAATTGACCTTCTTACCCCAATGTCCCTTGGCGATATCGAAAGCGGCCAGGGAAAGATTATTAATCGGTTTGATAAGTGAATTAGCCCACCAGCGCGCGACGTAGATCAGAAATGTCAGATAAATCACGATCACGCTCAGCCAGATCAGCCATGCGAAATCGCCTCCGGAGGTCAGCACAAACATCTTCAGACGCGAATACTCAGTCTTGGCTTTCAACACCTCGGCGGTACGGTTGGCGAAATCCTGCGGTAAATATTGTCCCACAACCAAGATCGGCGACTCGCTAAATCCCGGTTGGAGTAAGATCCTCTGGTAGACCATGATCGAGCCTTCAAAACTGATGATCTCCGGAAAGCTTCCCGCTCGCCCCAGTGCTTCCTGGATAAACAAGTCGTTGTGTTTTTCATTGGAAAGAGCCTGAAGCCAGAGTGTGTCGTTTTCAGAAAGAAATATAATTAAATCGAAATGGCGCAGGTCATCAGTGGTGATCGAGTCAGAAGCCAGGATGCTGACTAAATTGATGAAACGCAGGCGATATAGCTCCAGCGAGTTTTCGACCATGTATTCGGCATTGGTGATCGTCTTTTCGAAACCGGGCGAGATCACCTTGTCGATACCGCGGTTAAAGATGTAAACTGAGAACAACGACAATGCCAGAAACGGAATAAACGAGAGCAATAGCAATCTGACAAAAAACTTAGTCTTAATCTGCATCGATTTTAAACCTGTGCGAATGGTTGGCCTTCAAATCTGCAATCGCCTGTCTGTGAGACTCAAAGGCGATATTTTGGGGAATATCCTCGAGAGCGAAAAAGCGCGCCTGCCCGGCATCGTCAGCCGCTTCTAAAACTCCCCCAATGACATCCGCAAAATAGAGCACCATTATCGCGTTCGTACGCGGATCGTCATTGCCGTTGTACACCTCGAATATCTCCGTGATTCTGACATCGAGATTGGTTTCTTCCTTCAACTCGCGTACAGCAGTCTGCGCCGGTGATTCGTCCCATTCCATGAATCCGGCCGGGATAGTCCAGTCGCCAATATAGGGCGGGTGAGCCCGTTCAACCATCAGCAGTTTCCCCTTCTCAAAAACCACACATCCGGCTGCCGGGGCGGGATTGTGATAATGGACGAAACTGCAGTTTGGGCACAGCGGACGCTCGAGGTTCTCCTCGATATTGTCTAAAAGCGAATAACCGCACATCGGGCAATATTTAAACAGAGTCATAGATATCCTTTCAGTCGATACAGGGAAGTTAATTCAAATTTGCGATCTGGCAAGTTTGAACTGCATCAAGCTGGCGATTCTCAGGTCAATTTCAAAGTCAGGACCGTCATATCATCCTGCTGGAGGTCGGAATCGGTCGAGAATCGTTCGACCTCGGCCACTATTTTTTTGGTCAGCTCATCAGCCGACATCTCCCGAAAAGCCTTGATCATCTCAAGCAGGCGCTCTTCTCCGAATTGTTCATCCGACTGGCCATGAGCCTCATTGACGCCATCGGTATAAAAGAAGATTAAATCACCGGATTTGAGTTCGATCTGGTCGGACTTGTATTTGGCATTTTCAAAGGCACCCATCAGTAAACCGCCCTCTTCAAGAAAACGACATTCGCCATCGGATGACACCACCACCGGATAATTGTGGCCGGCATTGGAATAACGCAAAGTCTTGTTTTGGGGATCGAACTCGGCGTAAAACAATGTGACGAATTTCTCAGAAGAAGTTGTAGTCGCCATCAGGTAGTTGACATTCTCCAGTATCTTGACCAGGGAGTCGGTATTGCGCACCTCGCTTCGAAGCATCGCCTGAATCTGTGAAACCATCAGGGCGGCCGGCATCCCCTTGCCGGAAACATCGGCAATCACAATCCCGATACTATCCCTGCGTGTTTTAAAGAAATCATAGAAATCGCCACCTACATAGCGCGAAGGCCGGGTATACGCCGAAAACTGGAAGTCCTCCCCGGAGGGAAGGCTTTTTGGCAACAGGTCAAGCTGAATCTGGCGAGCCAGAGTAAGCTCACGTTCCAGTTGTTGCTTCTCCAATGACTCCTGGTAGAGGCGAGCGTTGGAGAGAGCTACAACAAGCTGGTTGGCGATGATATTTAACGTGGTTATATCTTCGTAGTTGTAATTGTAACCTGAAATCTTGTTGGAAAGTGCAATCAAACCTTCCATCTGCCCCCTGTTAATGAGCGGCACAACACCCTGGTAACCGTTGTATTCAAGTCTCTCGAGCAGGTTCGAATCCTTGACCAGAAGTTTTAGTTCATCGATAAAGACCGGCCTCCCGCGCGAGAGGATTTCCGCAAACAATGGGTCATCGGTTGAAAAGTGAAGGTCCGGTTCCGGCTCTCCCCTCTGCGCTAGAAGCACGAACTGCTGTTTCTTTTCATCCTTGAGACAGAGACGGACTTTCTCGACCAGCATATCTTCCCGGAGGATGCGGATCACAAATGCCTGGAGCTGTTCGGGTTCGATAATCGAGGAAAGTTCACGCGAAATCTCCTCGGTGACATAGCGGATATCGGCCCTTCCCTTGATGAAAAACTTACGTATCAGGTTGTCAACACGGGTGATTATCGGCTGAAAGAAGATTAATGCCAGGATGATAAAAGCGACCTGCACGATACCCGTTTCACGCCCCAGGAATTCCTCGATCATGCGTGAAAACTGGGAGATGATCAATAGATACGAGCCGACTATTATAGCCGATGTGATGGTGTAGACCACCGATTGCCTGACGATCAGGCGCACATCCAAAAACTGGTAACGGATGATGGCGTAGATGATCGATCCACTCCCGATTGCCAGAGCGATCACCCCGATAGCGACCTGGATATTGCCGGAAAACTGGACCCCGGTCAGATTCGGCAGAAGGTACGCGATCATGTACAACCCCATGGCCGACTGGATGCCCCAGATCACTATCAAAGTCTGGGTCTTAAGGCGTTTGTTGGTGACAGTGCGCAAACCACGGTACAGCAAAATCAGGGCGATCACGATATACACCAGGTTGATGGCGGCAAAAGTCTGCAAATGCAGTCTCACCAGAAATTCCAAAAATGCGGCCACAAATTTCACGAAGAAGACAAATCGATCGGTTACCCACCCGAAAAACGCCACCTGGCTGTCGACCGAGAGCAGAGCAATCAAATTTTCAGTCTCGGCAAAGAATGTCACCAGGGCGATGTGAAACAGGTGCGGGATAAAGATCAGGTATTTTATCCTGCTGTTGGTGGTGATGAGTGGATTCTCCGCCGGAAACACAAGAGAAAACAAGACCAGTTGAGGGAAGAACAACTCCCACAAAAATGACAGGTTCTGGTAAAACGGAACAATCATCCCGAGGCTCTCCTGTGCGGGTCGGATGAAGATTCCCAGGGCGGCAAACAGCGGTGCAAGACCGGCAAACCCGAGAAGCAGGCTGGTGACGCGATTCAGTCGTCTGTGTGGATTTTCGCGAAAGATGATCGCACTTGTAAATATGAGCAGAGCGGCAAAAATCAGATAGATTACGCCGATAAGCAGTTGATAGTTCACTCTCTACCGAATCCCTGAATCCGTTTAAATCAGTTTATTAATAGATCAGGATGACAGTTTCTTGAAGATTATCATCCGGGTGCCCCCCTCGGGCGGGTTTTCGATCACCAGGTCGTCCACCAGACTGCGCACGATAAAAATTCCCCTTCCCGTCTCCTTGAGCAGGTTATCATCCTGAATCGGACTGGGAACTTTTTCGAGCGAAAAACCTTCACCCTGGTCAGTGATCGAAACCGAAAGAGTGTCGCCTTCAAATGTCAATTCGATTTTTACCACCTTGTCGGGATCGAGCTTGTTGCCGTGCAGGATGGCATTGTTGATGATTTCGGTGGAGCTGATCGCGAGATCGGCGACTGTGTCAGGATCGACACCATGGCGCTTGAATTTATCCTCGAGAAACTGTTCGGCCTCCGGAAGATAGTCCTGTGAACTGGGGATTTCCAATTTGTATCTGCTGTCTTCCACAATATCCCTTTTACTCGGTTGTCTGCCTGCCAGACGGATCCTGTCTATTCAAACGATTCGATCGCCTGCGAAGTTTCAGAGTAGATCTCGAATACCCCGATCAGCTTCGTAATGGTGAACAGGTTTTCGACTTTCTCATTGACCCGGGCCAGCTTAAGCTCACCCTGGTTGTTGCGCAGGGACGTCATCCCCGAAATCAGTATTCCCAGACCCGTTGAATTCATCCACTCGACATTGGCCAGGTCGATAATCGCTTTTTTCTTGTCCTGAGAAATCAAATCATAGAGGTGATTGCGAAGCTCGGTGGCCTCGGGACCGCCCATGATCTTGCCCTCAGGTTCGAGGATCACGACCCCTTCCACCTCCCGGGAAGCTATATTCATCATTCCTCCTTATCAAAAACAGCAATATTTACAAACACCACTAACAGCGTAACCATGAGATTACGACATGATAACAGTTACAGCCATCGAAAGGTAATAATTTTTTCGGAAAAGTAAATACTACTTGAAGAGGGCTTTGATTTTGCCCCAGGTGGTCAACCTGACATTGAGGGTGGTATTGACTTCCAGATTGATTTTCTGGAGACCCGGACGGGCATAGAACTTCGGATCGGCCTCGCGCTGGTCGACCTTAATGGTGATCACGTCAGACTCGTCCTGATAGCCTTTGACAGAAGGGTTGGCGGGATTGTACTTGGGGATCATCAATTCGTACTGTCCATCCCGCTCGGTTCTTTCGGAAACGATCAGTTCATCGTCGATATAAGCCTCGACAAGTGTACCCCCGGGAGCTTCCCGGCCGTCGATTAAAAGCGTGCCACTGACATTGCAGTCATCCGGCGAAGCCCAGAGAACGCCCATCCACACAAATACAAGACAGGCCGTATATATCCATATATAATTACTTTTGCGCATATTTACAGCCACTTCCATGATCCAGCATAGCAGGTTCAAAACCGTTTGTCAAGCCAATATTTACGCTGGCTTGCGCTTACACAGTCAGCGAGGAGTTTTTGAGCCTGAAGGAGAGATGCTCAAGCTCCATAGCCATATTCTCATTGCGCAAAAACACATCCTCCGGGACCTTCAGATGAATCGGCGCGAAATTGAGTATAGCCTTGACCCCGGCCGCGACCACATCGTCGACAACTTTCTGAGCCTGTTGCGGCGGAACCGCGATAACAACTATCTGGATCTTGTGTTCTTTCAGTTTCTTAGTTAGATCGGCCGCGGGCGAAATAACTATACCCTTATGATTTGAACCGATCTTGCGCTGGTCATTGTCGAACAGAAGTTTAATCTTAAATCCCTGGCGCGCAAACTCTTTGTAGGACACCAGGGCTGACCCGATATTTCCGATACCGACCAGGGCGACATTCCAGTCCTGCTCGATTCCCAGGATTTCCCCGATTTTCAGCTTCAATTCGCGCACCGGGTAACCCAGCCCGCGGGTACCGAACGAGCCGAAAAACGACAGGTCCTTGCGCACCTGCGCCGGGGTTAGATGCTCTCTTTTGGCCAGATGTTTGGAAGAAACAGTCTCGTAATTTTCCATATCCAGCTGGGACAAGGCGCGATAATAAAGCGATAACCTGGTTATAGTCGATTCGGATATTTTCTTCTTCAAATTTTCCTTGGACAAACCGCCTCCTGCTTTTGATTCCTGATGCAGGGATATGTTGTGAAACCTTTCACAACCAAATAAAGGGAGAGCAAAAAACGTTGTCAAGCGAAAACTGTTCATATCATATTCCATAATTACTTATACAGCACTTTTCCATTCAGGATTAAACAAAATGATCCCTGATAAAAATAGAGATTTACCTGATGCTTGTTAAATTATTCTCATACACCGACAGGAGTATGAGATTCCGGAGCGCTCTGCAGTTCCTGCGAGAGATAGAGTTTTTTGGATGCCACAGAATCATAATATGGATGACAGGAGAGTATAAAGACCTGGTGATCCTCTCCGGTGACACGCAGTACTTCGAGTGCCTCCCGGCGGCGGAGATGATCGAAAGTGAGAAATGGTTCATCCATAATCAAAAGCGGTTTTTTCTCCTGCGAAATCATCTGGACCAAAGCCAGCCTGGCGGCCAGGTAGAGCTGGTCACGGGCACCGCGTGAGAGTTCAAGATTGGGATCGATCCAGTCGTCCTTGGCGGCCGAGAAAACCTCATAGGAGAGGTTACTCGGATCGAATTTGACTTTCTGGTACTTGCCTCCACTGACAGTCGACAGCAGGTTAGAAGTCTGTTCCTCGAGCCTGCTGAGTGACGCCTTGAGCACATTTTTGCGCGACTTCTCAATAAAGTCATGGGTTAACTCATAGACCCTCAGAATCCGTTTGGCGCGCTGGATATCCTCGTCGATATACTCCAGCCGTTCTTCCAGAGAAGCCTGGAGTTCACATCCGGATTCCGCGAATTCGAGCTGTCGGCGAAGTGACAATTCGGTCGCCTCGAGGTTGGATTTTTGTTTTTCCAGGGCCTCGACCACCATGCGGAGTTTCTCGCTGTCTTCGGCTTCCATACTGTATATGCGCAGTTCGCGGGCGGTCTCGTTTTCAACTGCCAGGTCACGGGTGACCCTCTGGAGATCTTCCTCGAGCTGGACCAATGTCTTGCCGCCCAGCCAGGTCTCATTGCGACGTGCTTCGCTTTTGATTTCTTTTTCGAGATCGCGGTAATCCTCGAATTTTTTCTTCAGATCGGATACACCGCTGGCTTTGTATCGAGCCAGTAGCTCTCTGACCGTAGCGCTGGCGTTATCATAATCGGTGATGACTTCCTCGAGGTTGTCTTTTTTAATCTGGTAATTGATCTCCAGCGCTGAAACCTGGCGCGACTTCGTAAACCAGATCAATGCGGTAACCAGAAAGATCACGAAATCCGCCCCTGCCCCGATCAAAAAGCGGGTATCCGACATCTGGGCAAAAGCAAAGAAGTAGGTAGTCATGCCGACTGATGCCGCCAGGAAAAACAGCGCTAGTACTTTCACCAGCACATTCGGCTTGGCCTGCTCGATTTTTTCTGCCAGGTCGACAGCTTTTTGCTCGATCGGTGATTTCTTGTTTTCGAGGTAACGGATCTGGGCGGACTGTTCCTCCACCAGCCGGATATCATCCTCATCTATTTTGGGTAATTTGGAAATCTCGTTTTTAAGCTCGGCCAGAAGCTGATCGGAAGACTTGATCGACTTGACACGGTTGTTCAAATCGGAATAACGCTCTTCCAGGTTTTTACGACGCTCCTCATTTTCGGCCGCCCTGGCAGCTTTTTCCATCTGCGATTTCTTGGCCTGGTACTCGGTCCGGATACCCTCCAGAAGCGACTGGGTCTCCTTGAGCTTGGCGCGGTTCTTGGTTACGATCTCGATTTCGCGTTTGGCCTTGTCGAGTTCGTAAATCATCTCCTGTTTTTTCTTCTGCAGTTTCTGCAGGACACCGAGATGCTTGTGGCCTTCCTTTTTAATCTCCTGTATACGACCCTCGACTTTTTTGAGGGCTTCCGAGGCCAGGACTTCTTCTTTTCCGCCGGTTATCAAGCCTTCCAGCTTGTCCTTGATGGCATCCGATGAACGCGAGACCAGGTCAATCTCATCCTGCCGGATGGTGGAAGTTGCCAGGTAGATATCTTTATTGGCCAGGCCCAGGCTGTTATTTATGATTGATTGAATCTTTCGATGATTGTCGATCTCCTCTCCGCTTTCGAGGTTAGTCAAAAGCGTGAGACCGACGTCAAAATTCTTTTTCAGGCGATATCTTTTCGAGCCGGTTTCGAAGTCCATACTGAGCTCGAACGACTGCGTCTCGTTCCAGCTTTTATTCTCTTTTAATCTCTTGGCGGTCGATTCCGGGTCGGTAAACAAAAGGTCTGTCAGGGCTTCGACCAAAGTCGATTTTCCGGATTCATTGAGTCCGCTGATAACATTGACGCCATCGCTCAATTCAGCCGAAAACGATTCGATATTCTTGTATCTCAGTATTTCCAGTCGCCTGATTTTCATCTCTATATCACATCCTTGCCCGAAAGCAGGGCATAGCCGAGTTTCATGCTGTCGTTGAGCAATTCACTTTCATACTCATCTTCTTCATGGGCGATTTTTTCCGACACCAGGTGGATGTACTGCCCCAGGATGGTCGTCTCCGGCAGATTCAACTTGAGCATATCCGAGGGCACTGTTTCAGTCCGGTTGACAACTTCGAGATAAAGGAAGCGGTCCGCCATATGCTCATGGAGCCGGTCAAAATCGATATAACCGTCAGAGGGAAATACCCCGTTTAAGAGCACTTTTAAAAGACGATTCTCGCTGATATGCTTGGAAATCTCCCGTTCCAGTTCGAGCGTGTACTTGAAACTGGTACAGGGCAGTTCAATCGTATTCCATTCCAGCTTGCCGAGCTTGACCTTTTCGATTTCAACCTTATCCGGCTCGAATTCCACCAATGATGCCCAGCCGGCATCCTGGTGTTTAAACGACATCGGCTCAGGTGTACCCGAATAGACCGCCGGCACTTTTAACGTGGGAAGGCGGAAGTATGAATGCCAGTGGCCCAAAGCAACATAATCAAATCCCGAGTTCTCGATCTCATCGAGTTTGATCGGCCAGTCTTTTGGCGATGATTTGCCCGGTATCTGCACCGAACCATGTGCTATGGCGATATGCGTCCCGGGGGTTTCGTCAGGTTTCAGATCAGCCAGTGGTGATTCACTCGAGGTACGGCTGGTGTTGACATTGCAGTAAAATGTCAATCCCCGTTCCGGAAACTCGAGTTTATTTTTATCGGGATGATCGAATATGAACAGGTTTTTGGGACACTCGGCTTCCTCCATGGTGACATAGACCGACTGCTCTTCGAGGCAATCATGAGTGCCGGGTATTAAAACCACCGGAACATCCTCCAGCCGGGAGATTTCACGCATGGCAAAATCAAAAAGCGGTTTGGAGATACGGTTGGAGTCGAACAAATCACCGGCAATCACCACGGCATCGACCTTCTGCTCCAGCGCAATTTCGACCAGTTTTGAGATTGAGTCCTTCAAGGCCGCCCGGACTTTATCGCCGGACTTTCCCAGTCCTGATAATTTTATCCCGAGATGAATATCTGCGGTATGAAGTATTTTTGCCATAATATACCAGTTCGCAACGGGTTCAGTACCTTTGTTGAGATTATCGGCCGATGATTTGAAGTTCTACACCGCCTGAGTACAAATTTTAAACATTTGACAGCCTGTTTCATAAGAAAACAATTCGAGTTCAAATCTGCTACAACAGGAGACCAAAAGATCAACAGATCATAAGCCACGATCGGTTTAACACGAAATATAATTGAACCAAAGCGGGATCGTTTTTTCATATTCAAGCTTGCCTGATAATTAAATAAAAGTAAATTAAGCGGATACGAAAATCATAAAAAGAGACTGAATATGGCTGAAGAAAAACTGTGGACAATTGAATCAGGCAATGTAGTAGAGCTGTTTGAGACAGACCTTCAAAACGGTCTCTCCGCAGGAGAAGCGGAAACCCGTTTGCGTAAATACGGACCCAATACGTTGCGCGAGGTGCGTAAAAAAGGCGCGCTGGAAATTTTCTTTGAGCAGTTCAAAAGCCTGATTGTCCTGCTTTTAGCCGCGGCGGCACTCTTATCATTCGGATTCGAAGAAATTGTCGAAGGCATCGCGATTTTGGCGGTGATCCTGATCAATGCCCTGATCGGATACTTCATTGAAATACGGGCGGTTCGTTCGATGGAAGCCTTGCGCCAGCTTTCAAGTGTCGACGCGGTAGTGCGTCGCGACGGCAAAGCGGAATTGATTTCCGCTGACAGGCTGGTGCCGGGCGATGTGGTTGTTCTCGAGGGGGGCGATGTCGTTACGGCAGATATGCGTCTGTGCGAGGCCTCCCGTCTGCAGGTCGATGAATCCGCGCTGACCGGTGAATCAGTGCCGGTCAATAAAATTACCGAAACGGTATCTGCGGACGCGCCCCTGGCGGAACGGATCAATATGCTCTATAAAGGCACAGCGATCACACGGGGATCGGCGGTGGCGATTGTAACTGCCAGCGGTATGGAAACCGAGCTGGGCAAGATATCATCTCTGGTGTCAGAAGCTGAAAAAGGCGAGACACCGCTAGAAAAACGTCTCGATGACCTCGGCAAAAAACTTGTCTATGTAACTATAGGTTTAACTGTAATCATCGCGATCCTGGGGATTTTACGGGGAAAGGAAGCTTTCCTGATGATCAAAACCGCTGTCGCTCTGGCGGTGGCGGGAATTCCGGAAGGGCTCCCGATTGTGGCCACGATTGCGCTGGCACGCGGGATGTTGCGAATGGCCAGACGCAATGCCTTGATCAATCGCCTGGCCTCGGTCGAAACCCTGGGAGCGACCAATATCATCTGCACCGACAAAACCGGCACCCTGACCGAAAACCGCATGACGGTAACCGAGTTGTGGCTCCCCGAAGGCGAGGTCAAGCTCGAATCTGGCCGATTCAATCTGGATGGCAGTCCACTCGATCCCAAAAAAGATGAACAGCTCTTTGAAGCAATCAAGATCTCTGTCCTGTGTAACAACGCGGCCCTCGACAGGGACGATCCAGATAAATCAGTTGGCGATCCACTCGAGGTTGCGCTTCTGGCCGCAGGCGCGAAAGCGGGACTTATTCGTGATGAACTGCGCGATAAATTTCCCGAAAAACGCGAGGAAGCATTCGACTCAGTAGAAAAACGAATGGCCACCTTTCATGAGGATGGAGATGGCTTCTACGTGGCTGTCAAAGGTGCGCCGGAGGCGATCCTGGATATTTCGGACAAGATCATAAAAGATGGCAGCATTGCGGATTTCGACTCAGAAGAAAAAGATCGCTGGATAAAATTCAACAATGATATGGCACTCCAGGGACTGCGTGTTCTGGCGCTGGCCAATAAGACAACCGCTGATGTCGCCGAGGACCCTTATGATAATTTGATATTTACGGGAATGATCGCCCTGATGGATCCCCCGCGCGAGGATGTGCGCGAGTCGATCGAGCTTTGCCAGGAGGCTGGCATCAGAGTTATTATGGTAACCGGCGACCAGGCACCCACTGCCCAGACGATCGCCTACCAGGTCGGCCTGACAGATCAGCAGGATGCCAGGGTGATGCCGACCCGGGAGCTTGTCAGTTATGACACAATGACTGCTGAGCAGAAGCAGGATGTTTCCACAGTACCGATCTTTGCCCGTGTCAGCCCGGCGCAGAAACTCGATATAATCGCCCTGCACCAGGAGCAGGGCCAGATCGTGGCGATGACAGGTGATGGCGTCAATGACGCTCCGGCATTAAAAAAGGCGGATATCGGGATTGCCATGGGGCAACGTGGTACACAGGTGGCGCGCGAGGCGGCCGATATGGTGCTCAAAGACGACGCTTTCGCTACAATTGTTACCGCGATCGAGCAGGGACGGGTAATCTTCAACAACATCCGGCGCTTTGTGGTTTACCTGATGTCATGCAATGTCTCTGAGATTCTGGCAGTCGCGGTGGCATCGCTGGCCAACACCCCGCTTCCGCTTTTGCCCCTGCAGATATTGTTTCTGAATCTGGTCACCGATGTCTTCCCCGCTTTAGCGCTGGGAGTGGGAGAGGGCGATCCTGAAATCATGAAACGGCCTTCCCGCAAATCATCGGAATCGATAGTGGAAAAAGCCCACTGGGCGTTTATCGGCGGATTTGGAGTGCTGATCGCGTTGACTGTGCTGGTCGCGTTCGGAATCGCAATGTGGACACTCGAAAAAGAATATCCACAAGCTGTGACGATATCGTTTCTATCACTGGCTTTCGCGCAACTCTTTCATGTCTTTAACATGCGCGATTCGGGAACTCATCCATTTTACAACTCGATCACCCGCAACCGCTGGGTCTGGGGCGCACTCGTGCTGTGTACCGGATTACTGTTTATGGCTGTTTATCTTCCCGGACTGTCATCCGTGCTTAAGTTGACCGACCCGGGTATGGACGGTTGGCTGGTTGTAGCAGTCGCCAGCATCTTCCCATATATCGCGGGACAGGTTTTCCGTTCTGTAACCAAGCCTGTCGATCGCGCCGGTCAAAAATAGAGTCACCTTGCCAGCTTAAAATATCTATCGATTTTGTAACGACAAAAAACGGGATCGCTATTGACAGCGATCCCGCTCTGACTTTTATCTTTTGAGTCCGGTCATTACTTCATGAGAATCATCTTGCGGCTCTCGATACCGTATTCGGTTTCAAGGCGGTAGAAGTAAATACCGGATGAGTAGGCACTGCCGTCCCATGTAACAGAGTGCAGACCCGCATCCATGATGCCGTTAATCAGGGAGGCTACCCTCTGCCCGGTGATATTGTAGATTGCGAGCCGGACGCTGGTCGGGCTTTCGAGCCGGAAGGATATTTCGGTTACCGGGTTGAACGGATTAGGTCTGTTCTGGTGCAGACCGAAATCATCCGGTCGAGTCGAGGAAAGACCGTTGATACCGAATACCCAACCGCTTTCACAGGCTTCTGTGACCTGGTTAGCACCGGAATCATAGACAGCCCCTGAATAAACAACGTCAGTTACTGTGAAACACCAGTCTAAAGGCGGGTTGCGCATTTTACTCGAAGTCAGGGTGGCAACCCCGTTGGAGCCGGTCGTAGCTGACTCAGTTGAGCCGTCAGGCGCACTAAAATAACCATATACGGTTGCGCCAGAAACAGCGCTGTTATTCTGATCCACTATGGTGACATCAGCAACACCGACACGATTGGGTCCGCCGGCAACTTCGCGGGTGACGGTTATATTCTGGACATGCACGGCCGCACCTGTCTGCTCGGTGACCGTAATATAGTCGACCTTGGTTTCGGTGTCTGAACCATAGGCATTGGTTGCCGTCAGCGAAACTGTGTAAGTGCCCGCTGAATTGTAGGTGTAGGAAGGATTCTGCGCGGTTGACGTTCCTGAACCATCACCAAAATCCCATGACCATGATGTCGGACTTCCGCTGGAAAGATCCGTAAAGTTAACCGCCAACGGGTAGTCACCTGTCGTCGGAGAACCGCTGAAATCAGCCACTGGCGGTGACGCTGAAGCTGCGACCTGGAAGTACATCTCATCGATGTAAACGGCGTCGTTTACTGTGTTCCCCCAGTTCCTGTTGGCATCAGTCACGCGCACGTATACTGTGCCAGACAGCGTCGATGGTAAGGAAACTGAATAGATTTGCTCGGTCGCGCTCGCCACGGTTACCAGTGAATAATATGTCGCATCATCTGTCGAGTACTCGAAAACGAAGTTATCTCCCTCGCTGTTAGCTGTGCGATACGCTTCGAGATAGAAGGTTACCGATGTGCCCGAGGAGATATCGAAGCTCCACTTATGCTCGAGATAACTGTAACGCTTGCGGGGATGACCGGTATAGGTCTCCTCCGTAATTGTCTCATAGACATTGTCGCTGGCATAGGTATCCATGTAGTCACCAGATACCGTACCGATCAGGGCGATATCCCCGGTCGCGTAATCCTTAACATCCTGACCGGCTTCAGTGACAGTAATGTAATCGAGCTTGGTTTCGGTATCGGAACCGTCGGCATTTGTGGCTGTCAGTGAGACTGTGTAAGTGCCGACGTTATCATAAGTATAACTCGGATTCTGGGCGGTCGAAGTCCCCGAACCGTCACCGAAATCCCATGACCACGAGGTCGGGTTGTTTGACGATAAATCGGTGAAATTTACAGTTAAAGGAGCCTCGCCCGAAGTCGGTGAAGCGCTGAAGTCTGCGACCGGAGGCTGTGGCTGAGGTTCGGTGACAGTAATATAGTCAACCTTGGTTTCGGTATCCGATCCATCAGCATTAGTGGCGGTCAAAGAGACCGTATAGGTTCCGGCGCTGTTGTATGTATAGCTCGGATTCTGGGCGGTCGAAGTCCCTGAACCGTCACCGAAATCCCATGACCACGAGGTTGGGCTGTTAGTCGACAGGTCGGTAAAGTCGACCGTAAGAGGTGTCTCACCAGAAGTCGGTGAAGCGCTGAAATCAGCCACCGGAGGCTGTGGTTGCGGTTCGGTGACTGAGATATAATCGACCTTGGTTTCGATATCGGAACCGTAGGCGTTTGTGGCGGTCAAAGTGACCGTGTAGGTTCCCGCGCTGTTATATGTGTAGCTTGGATTTTGAGCAGTCGATGTACCGGAACCATCGCCGAAATCCCACGACCACGAGGTCGGATTGTTGGTCGACAGATCGGTGAAATTGACAGTCAAAGACGTCTCACCCGAAGTCGGTGATCCGGAGAAATCTGCAACCGGTGGATTTTGCGATGCTCCAGCCGCGTCGAGCGCTTTTTTAGCGCTGACAATTCCGACTCCGACATCCTTGGTTTGATTGTAGGGGTTGGTGTTGTTTACGATATAATCCCACTTATCCTGCGCGGTCAGCGACGGATTATGGGCTTCCAGCAGAGCGGCCACGCCCACCACGTGCGGGCAGGACATTGAGGTGCCATCGAGAACAGTGACATAGTCGCCAGATGGATCGGCCGGATCGGTTGAAGTTGACAGGATCGTTACACCCGGCGCGGCGACATCGACCCAGCTTCCATAATTGGAGAAACTGGCAGGATTCCCGCTCTGGTCGGTAGCACCGACATCGAGACAGTCACTTCTGCTTCCGAGGTAACTGGGATCATTGGCATCGCCGTTGCCGGCGGCCGAAATGATCATGACATCCTGGGCCAGAAGATAATCGACAGCCGAACTCAATCCGCCGTCATTGGTGTTGCCAAAAGAACAATTGATCGCGGCGACATTATTGCCGTTCTGTTTGAGGTCCGCCATGTAGTACATAGCTTCGGCGACATAATCCATAACAACTACACCGGTGGCACCATAAATCCAGTAATCCAGTACATAACCCACACGGCAGGGTACGATTTTAACACCATTACCCCCGCCCGAGAAGGTGCCATCTCCCCAGCCACCGGCCACACCGGCAACCGAGTAACCATTGTTGGTTATAGCACCGATCGTGCCGGCCACATGGGTACCGTGCCCGTCGCCGTCCCATGGATCGTTGTCTGCACCACCGCAGTCCAGATCGATACAGTTGTATGAATACCAGTCGGTTCGTTCGACGAAATCCCAGCCGATGATATCATCGACATAACCGTTGCCGTCATCATCGACACCATTGCCGGGGGTTTCGCCGGGGTTGGTCCAGATATTGCCATTGGTTGAATTGTCGTTTGGTCCCGGCGGATTGGAGCCCCCCAGGTCGCCGTGGTCGTATTTAACACCGAGGTCCAGCACACCTACGATTACATTATTATTGCCGGCTTCGGAATCCCAGGCCAGGTCGGCCTCGACTCCGTAGGTATCCCAGTAATGCCACTGATCATAGGCATAACCACCGGGAGGATCGCTGTAATATGGATCATTCGGTGTGGCAGTTACCGCATGCACCCCGATAGGTTCGACGTGATCGACTTCCTCAAGTTCAGCATAAGCGGCCATTGCCTCTTCGAGTTCACCTGAGCTTATGGTGACTTTGTAATGACGTGCCAGCCTCTGTGCTTCGGTGGAAAGCGATACTTTGCCACGATCAGACCCCGGAAACTGGGGGCGCAGATTGGTAACATCAAACCTGTCCGCCAGTTGTGCGAAACCGTTGAGATGGGCAAGTGACACGGATGTTTTCAAGTCCTGGGAGTGATCGACTGCTACATCGTCTTTGAGTACGACGATAAATCGATCAGGCACATAACCCAGAAATCCCGGAGAATCGATATATTTCTGCTTATCGAGTTCCAGGAACTTTTCGGCTGAGGCCACGCAGGTCAAAAGCAAAACCGCGAGGCACAGGATGGTAAAGATTCTTCCCATTTCTCCTCCAAAAAAAGGTTGGACATAAGTGGATATTGTATTTCCTTAAAAGGGCACTACTCCCCCCGACCGACAGCAATCGCCGGCTCAATGATAGAAACAGCGCTCAGAACTTTTTAAGGATTAACACAATACTTCAAATATAAACCATCTCCTGCGACCGGGCAAGTATTAAACTCACTAGAAAACGCCGTTTGCCCCCCTAATTCCGCTTATTCATTGACTATTGTCGAACCGGTTGTAATTCCCGGTTTAGCTTGACTGCAACACGAAAATTTCGTATACTAAATATAAGGGTTAGTGGTATCAGGATGATGCCATTTAAATTCTGAGGTTTCCGTCAATCCGCAGGAAATCTCTCGAACATGTCGCTCAAACCACTTCGAGTTTAAACTTCATTAACAGAGTTTGAGCAGATTGAAAGGAGGCTTTATGGCACACTTCGAGCGTCATAATTCCACCGGAAAAACCAGGCCAAGAATCTTCACCAGGCTCGATCATGTCGACCAGCTTTCTGATATAGAAAAAGCCCGCCTGTCAGAAGTCACAAAATGGTTTGCCTTCCGTGTCAATGATTATTACCTGAAACTGATAAACTGGAACGATCCGCAGGACCCGATCCGTCGTCTGATCATCCCTCATCTGAGCGAACTCAATGAATGGGGTGAGATGGATGCCTGCAACGAAAACTCGATTACGGTCAAGCAGGGTGTTCAGCACAAATACGGATCGACTGTTTTATTGCTGGTAACCGAGATGTGCGCGTCGTTTTGCCGCTACTGTTTCCGCAAGCGGATCTTTATTGAGGGCGAAAGAACTGCCTGCCACGACCTGACTGAAGGTATGAGGTATATTCGTGAGCATCCCGAAGTCGACAATGTGCTTCTGACCGGCGGTGATCCGCTGATACTGTCGACTAAAAAAATCGACAGCATTTTGAGTGAATTGAGGCAGATCGAGCATGTGCGCGTCATCAGGATCGGTTCGAAACTTCCCGCTTTTAATCCGTACAGATTCCTAAACGATCCGGAGCTTTTGGAAGTCTTCGAAAAGCACTCCCTGCCTGACAGCAGAGTCTACCTGGTTTGTCACTTCGATCATCCGCGTGAATTGACACCCGAGAGCCGCGAGGTGCTTCGCCAGGTGCAGAAAACCGGCGTGATCTGTGTCAACCAGAGCCCGATCATAAAGGGTGTCTCCGATGATGTCGATGTTTTACGAGAGCTTTTTAACGAGTTGTCGTATATCGGCGTGCCCCAGTACTACGTTTTCCAGAATCGTCCCACTTCCGGCAATGAACCCTATGCTGTACCGATTGTCGAGGCCTACTACAAAATTGAGGAAGCCAAGCGGGCCTGTTCCGGCCTGGCAAAACGGCTGAAGTATGTGATGTCCCATGAGTCCGGGAAGGTCGAGATCGTGGGAGTAGATCACCAGCATATTTACCTGCGCTATCATCGCGCCAAATTCGATGAAGATGAGCAGAGATTTCTGGTATGTTATCGCAACGACGATGCCTACTGGCTGGACCAGCTCGAACCCCTGCCCGGTTACAGAAACGATTTCTACGAGGGCGACGTAGTCCACTTCGCAAGTTAGGCAACCCTGCCACGCAAAAATTTACCGGCATGATGTAGTTATCATGCCGGTTTTGCTATACAGCAGGAGGATCAGCTAATGATGATAGATCATCAGAGACTGCCGAAATTAACCTCAAATCCGCCATAGATCAGCCGACCGTAGACAGGGGCATACATAAAGGCGGCATCATCGACATGCTTTTCTTTTTGGATATAGTCACCCAGATTCTTGACACCGAGATAGGCTTTGTACCGATCGAAGAGCATCTTGCTGACTTTGGCATTTAGTAACACAAATGATTCGGTTTGCTTAATCTTGATATCATTCTCATCAGCAGGTTCCAGCAGATCGATATACATCCTGCCCTTGTAAGAGGCATCCATTGCCAGGTTCCATCCCAGCCTGTTGTATTCAATCTTGAAGGTTCCTGAAGTAGCCGGGTAGCGTGAGAACCTCTTGCTGTCAGATTCCCATTTTGTTCCAATCCAGTCTTCTCTCGGATTGTCGTATTCGCTTTTGTTGAATTCAAATCCGGCGCTCAGCACCAGATGTTCGACAGGTGCGACGTTCGCCCCGATTTCAATCCCCATTGTAAAACCATCATCAATATTCTTCCACTGATAGGTATATCCAAGCGCTTCAATATCCTCATCTGCTTCAGAAAAATCGATGCGGTCCATCAGATCAGTACGGTAGAGATTCAGGTTCACCCCGAGTTTTGGGGACTGATAATCCAGGCTCAAGCCGAAACTTCGCGATTTTTCAGGTTCAAGCGAAAGGTCTTTATAAACCCGCGGCGAACCACTGCAGAGATGCAGGTCCTCGGAGAATCCGTAGGGCACCCTGAAACCGGTTCCGAAGCTGGCACGCACAGTGATTTCATCGGAGGCCGAATAACGTACAGAAATCCGGGGATTGACCGCTGTTTCTTCGTACTCGATCGGATCAAAATCGGTGACACTGAGATCACCCGAGCCCCTGAAGCCATCCTCAGAAGAATGGTAATCGAGTCGTGCCCCCGCAACAGCCTCAAGATCAGGTGTGAGGGTATATTCATCCTGAAAATAGATTCCGATCTCGTGAGCGGATTTTGAACTGGTAGATGTGTATGAAGTCCCGTAGTCGGGGTTCTCATCGTCAACCACGATATACTTCCCGGACTCATCCAGCTCGTTGTATGAATATTGCATTCCAAACAGCAGTCGATGATCGGAATGAATCGGTAACATCAGGTTCATGTTGCTTGTAAACAGGTTCTCATAGGCGAGATACGGTCGCAGTTCATCAGCCGGAGGAGCACTGCCATGGATGGATTCATAATCCCCCCAGTATGTGTCGTTAGTAGCGTTCCTGTCATGTTTGACGTAATTGGCGGAAATGTCGATCTCCGGACCGTTGCTGAAAGCCTTAAAGTAATCGAATTGCAGGCTGTAACGGTCCGTGATAATGCGTTCTGTGCCGGGTGCAAAAATATTCTCAAATTGGCCGTTGATGATCTCTCCACCCAGACGGTAATCGTTCATTATCCTGCCACGCACTGTGAGACGGTCGAGAGAACTGATCTCTTCGACTGTGAAGTTAAAACCCGCGCTTTTGGAATTAGTGCGTACCCTGTCTGTGATTCCATCGGAGTTATAAACCTCAGCGCGCGAGTAACCATCCGAAGTCTCGTCGATCTCATCACCCCGGCTCTGCTGGGCGTACAGAAACAGCGCAATATTGTCCTGACGGGTTCCTGCTGTCAATTCATATTTATTGGTTCCATGTTCACCGAATTCGACTCCGACATGGCCCTCGGTTTTTGAAGGGACGTGTGAGATTATGTTAACTGCTCCGGCAATTGCATTCGAACCGAACAGCGCCGATCCGGCACCTTTGACTATTTCGATCCGATCGACATCGGCCACACTCAGTTGCTGCAAACCATAGACCGATGCGAGCCCGGAATAGACCGGCTGACCGTCAAGCAGAATCTGGGTATGATTAGCTCCTAATCCCTGCATCCTGAGTACAGAAAAATTACAGGCCTGGCACTGCTGTTCCACCCTGAGACCGGAAATCCCTTCCAACGCATCATATATGTTGTGAGCGGATTTGGCCTTGATTTCACTGTTGGTGATGACCTCAGTATGAACCGGAACATCCTTCATATAGCGCGGTGTTCGAGTTCCGGTCACTACCACACCCTTGCCGGGAATAGTCGACTCGGTCATGAATATGTCAACTTGTTGTTTCTCGTCCGGAGAGACTTCGACCTTAAGTGAGACAGGATTAAAACCGATGCGAGTGATAATCAGATTATGTTTTCCCGGACGAACCTGAAGACCAAAGCTTCCCGTGCTGTCTGAAACAGCTCCCAGCTTGGTGCCCTCGACTTTAATAGTAGCGTAGGGCACAGGCTCAGCAGTGGATGAATCTACCAAGCTTCCGGTGATAATCGCATCCGCCGCCTGGATTGAAAATGGGTACAATAATCCTATTACAAGGCAAATCAATATCGCTTTGTTCATTGAAACGACTCCTGAAAAAAATGTTAACTTAAATTAGATTAATATCTTAAGCGAAAAGTGGAGAGGGAGGAGGTCGTTCAAAGAGATCGTAGTTTCGGTATTCTGAATATATAGCGGTTTGGTAATTATCTCGCCTGTAAATGAAGACCAGGTAGAACAAAAGAATAAAAAAGGCTGATACAATCAGTTTTTCAAGAATGTGCTTGAAAACCGACCAGAAAACAAATTCCGCCTGCGAATGAGAATGTCCTCCCTTCGAGGAGCTTGAATCACCTGCGGGTAGTGGATGGCTGTGAACCTGTATCGAGCCACCCGGGGCTATGTGAAAATGAAGCGATGCAATACCGGCAATTAAAAAGCCAAGCAGAGAGCTAAGGAGAATGACAGAAATAAGCCGGTGCACACTGTTTCTACACGATCCGGATGCTGATTTCGAATAGGTACCAATTAGTAAATTCACCGTTCACGCCTTTGCGAATGTTAGAGCCTTCTTACTCTTTGTGAAATTTCTAACAAGTATACGTCTAAAAAGAACCGCTTTCAAGCATTTTTTAATATTTTATTAGATTAATATAATTTGCTTTTTTTTGAGTTGTGCGGTATTTGCTTTTTGGCAGAAGAAAGACAGGCGTACATCTTGATTCTATCAATTCAGAATCAAATCTGCCGAAACTATCTAAGAGAAAAGCGGTTTTATAATCAACCGGGAAAATTGAAGAATGTGCTTGCTCGAATGATAATCAGACCTAAATTCTGCCTGGCACTGATAAATCGGCAGGTCGACAGTTGAACAAGGAGGTTGGACTGTGGTTAACGTGAACGTAAAAAAAGGTGTAATCGGAATACTGACCGGCGGCGGCGATGTGCCCGGTCTCAATCCGGCAATCAGGGCGGTCACGATCCGCGCCATAAGGGAAGGCTATAAAGTGATCGGTCTCCGCCGGGGCTGGGCCGGAACGATCGACCTGATCCGCGACAAAGATGTCGACAACAGCCATTGTTATCTCGAGCTGACCGAAGAAATCGTCAACAAGGCCGGCCGAACAGGCGGAACGTTCCTGCATAGTTCACGGACCCATCCCGGTCATGTCCGCAAGGAAAATGTGCCCGAACACCTGCGCGACAAATACAATGCCGAGGTCAATGACCTGACCGAGGAAGTCAAAAAGAATCTCGATTTTCTGGGGATCGACTGCTTGATTCCGATCGGCGGCGATGACACCTTAAGCTATGGTGTCCGTATGTACCAGGAAGGCATCAAAGTCGTGGCGATTCCGAAAACTATGGACAACGATGTGCCCGGAACTGATTATTGTATCGGATTTTCAACCTGCGTGACCCGTACGATCCAGATGACCAACAGCCTGCGCACCTCGGCTGGCTCTCATGAACGTTTCCTGGTTCTGGAGGTATTCGGTCGCTATGCCGGCTTTACCGCCATGTTGCCGACTATGGCCGGTGCCGCCAACCGTTGTGTCATCCCCGAATATAAATTCCACATGGAGCACCTGACCGAGCTGTTAGCATATGACCGTCGCAACAACCCCAGCCGTTACTCGATCGTTTTGGTCTCCGAGGGGGCGATGTTCGAGGGTGGCGAGATGGTCTTTCAGGATCAGACCACGGATGCTTACGGTCACAAAAAGCTGGGAGGAATCGGTGACCTGGTTTCAGCCGAGCTCAAGGCCAACTCAACGAAATTCAATAACGGTAAACCGATCAATACCATCAACCAGCGTCTCGGTTACCTTGTACGCGGGGGCGATCCGGACGCGATCGATTCGGTTGTCCCGATGGCCTACGGTAATTTGGCACTGGATTTGATCTTAAACGGAATCCACGGTCGCCTGGTGGTTCTCAAAAACGGCCGTTATGACAATGTCCCGATCGATGTGGTCACCAGTACCAAGAAATTTGTCAATATCGACAAGCATTATAATATCAGCCGTCTGCGCCCGGAATACAAGAGCTTCGAAATGCAACCGCTGTTTATCATGACCAGCGAACGCTAAAACGAAAAC
>WJMC01000160.1 GCA_014728145.1 Candidatus Zixiibacteriota bacterium
CCGCTTTCTGCTGCCGAATTGACCGGCGCAAGCAGCAGAAAAACCGCGCTCATAAGAAGCACAACCATAATCATGTGAAGCTTTTTGTGTCTCATCTCGACTCCTTTATTAAATTGCAATATCTCTTCCCTTTCAATATATCTACATATTGCAGATATTAATATACGTCCTTCGTTTCACTTGTAAACAGCAAACCTTCTGCCAGAAGGCTGAAATTAATCAACTCTCGGCAGAACTTCAACCCCCTTTTCTGAAATCCATAGCCAGATCATCGTTTCCCCATTTATAATAACGACTTAAACCTGACCGATAGGCGGCGATGAGCGGATACAAGGTTGAGCGAAAAAGCCAAAAGAGACATCCTGCTCAAATCCTGAACAGCGTCCAATGTGTATTCTCTCGCATGAAAGTTGCAATATAGTTTACACCCGTCTCGAATATGACTCTTTCTGCTATCCGCTGAAAATATAATTCAGAACCTCTTTTTTACAAGCTTTTTTTCACCACAACACTGTTTTTCCCATGATCGATAACGAGTTAGATGACGATATGGATAAAATACTGGATTACCATTTTAAAAACCGGTATCTTGTTGAGCTATGAAATCATCAACAGGAAAAGCATCTGTTTTTACTGGCAGTCTTGTAATTCTGGCGATTTCTGGTTTGCATATATATTTCATTTTCGCCGGCCCGGAAATATATCGTTTCTTTGGAGCCGGAGAGAAGCTGGCAAGTATGCTCGAGTCCGGCTCCGTGATTCCCACCATATCAACTTTTGTGCTGGCAATTGTGTTTGCCCTGTTCGCTGTATACGGCCTGGCGCTGGCAGGATTTATCAAAGAACTGCCGTTTCAGAAACAGGTCGTTTTAGCCGTATCAATAATTTTTATCCTGAGGAGCCTGCTGATGCTCAAACTGCTGGCTGATCCCGAAAACGTCCCGCTCCAGATGATTTTGTTCTCCCTGGTCGCGCTCCTGGTCGGGCTTTTATATCTCCACGGATGGCTGGAGCTCAGAAACTCAACAAAGAGCGCAATACAAACAGCAGGTTGCCGCTGAGGTCGCTATGGATTGGTATATATATCCGATATTGGTCGCCGCCGGTTTTGCCTGCGGGTTTATAAATATCCTGGCCGGAAGCGGATCTTTAATCACCCTGCCGGTGCTGATTTTTATCGGACTGCCGGTCAATGTCGCCAACGGCACCAACCGTGTGGCGATACTTTTCCAGAACATAGTCGCTGTCTCCCGCTTTCAGAAAAGCGGTCTGCTTGACATGAAAACCGGTCTTATGCTGGCACTTCCGGCAGTCGCGGGCGGTGTAGTTGGAGCACAGATCGCGGTCAATCTCGATGAACAGACCATGAGGCTGACGATCGGCGGACTGATGATCGTGATGCTGGCTACGTTGCTGATTCGCCCCAAACGCTGGCTCGAGGGTAAGGGCGGTGAGATCGCCGGGAGACTGACGATCTCGCGCGCATTTGTCTTCTTTTTGATTGGAGTTTACGGCGGATTCATACAGGCCGGAGTGGGGATTTTCCTGTTGGCCGGACTGGTGCTTTCGGCCGGCTACAACCTCAAACTGGCCAATCCGGTTAAAATCCTGATCATTCTCTGTTTCACCATCTTCGCCCTGATCGTATTCATTATAAATGATCAGGTCCGTTGGGAAGCCGGATTGATCCTGGCGGTCGGCAATATGTCGGGAGCTTTTGTCGCTACCCGCCTGGCGGTCAAACGCGGGGCCGGATTTATCCGCTGGGTTTTGATTTTAGTCCTGCTGGCAACCGCCTCCAAAATGTTCGGCCTTTTCGACGTTATAGCTCAACAGCTAAACCTCTGATCTCGGTATTTTCAATACCTTCTCCAGTTTCTCGGCTTTCATCCGATTTATATGAGTAAAGATGTTACCGAAGGGGGTCTTATGTCAGCAAACTTATTTACCGTTAGTTACATGATCGATCATAATAACTGTATAATCGATGTCGATCAAAACTGGGACAGTTTCGCGGAAAAAAACTGCGGGATGAACCTCTTGAAACAGGAAGTAATCGGCAAACCGCTTCTGCACTATATTTCGGACAGCAGTACACGCCATATCTACGAGATGCTGATCTTGAAAGCACGTAAGCATGATCGCCAGATAGAATTCGACTTCCGATGCGACTCACCCGGCCTGAGGCGTTATATGCGCATGCAGATGGTTCCTGAAAAGGACGAAATGATCCGTTTCGACAGTTCCATAGTTCGCACGCAAGAGAGAACTCCGCTTAAAGTCCTGGAAATGAGCCTGCCCCGCACAGACCAGATGATCGTGATGTGCGGATGGTGCAAAGATATCCGCGATAACGGCCACTGGTTCAGCCTCGAAGAAGCGGTCGAGAGATTTGACCTTCTTAAACAAGACGAACTGCCCCAGATTTCCCATTCGATCTGCGAGAAATGCCTCGAGAAAATGGAGCAGGAAGCGGCCTGATAAACGACTTGCCAGCAGATAAAAAAAGAACCCGGCATCTGCCGGGTTCAAATTTCCATTCCAGAATTATATTACGCGCTTAGGCGTTGTTTTTTCTGCGACGGATCAGGCCCATACCGGCCAGGCCAGCACCCAGAAGCAACATGGTAGTCGGTTCAGGGACGACAGCCGGAAGGTTCGGGCTCTGGGCCAGCAAGAAAGGCTCGTTGTTGCTGACATTGTTATCGCTGAGACCATAGGTCATCAGGTCGGTACCACCAGCACCGGAAACGATGCCACCGCCGGAGAACTCGAGAAAGTCACGAGCATCAGCCAGCTCATCCACGAACAAGTCAGTGAACGTGGAGGAGGTACGCGGAAGACCAGCGCCCTGAGCAAAGCTCAAGCCGTCGGTATCGTTAGAGGTCGAGAAACCAGCCGGAATCCAGCCAGCATACGGCTGCGGATCATAAAGATCATCTTCACCCATCGGATCGGCAACGTACGGATCCAGAAGTTCGTTGGTGAACAGACCCCAGTCATAGCCGGTGTTGTTGGTCAGATGCTTGACCACGGTATAGCTCTTGAACTCCTCGAGACCACGGAATTCAACAAAACCGCGACCGGCACCGGTCCAGGTCTCATGCAGATGAATGGTGTCTCCAGCCATGCTCCAGCTGAAGGTGGTGATCGGCGAACTGCCCGGCTGGAACAGATTGACTGTAACAGCGGAACTGGCAGTCGAAGCGCCGAAGATCACCAGGGCGAGTGCAAAGAAAACAGCAGACAGTTTTCTCATTTGATCTCTCCTGTTTAGTATTAGGGTTAAAAGTTATTTTCCATTTCACTCTGATTAAACGCAAGCCTTGTGCCAATTTTTAATAATACTTGTAAGTCATTCCACAGCAACACGCTAACACAAAACCAACTGCATTTGCAACATTTTCGTTCAGCCGGATTGTCAGACTGTCCTACATACCAAAATCCATATAAATCCTGCCTGCTTCATAAAACCTTAAATAGCAACTTGTTACAGAGACCACACGACAGCAAACGCACTGTCGGAATTCCCGACAATATTTATATCCTTTCAGGGTGACTACACATACCCCTTTCTGGCGAGCGGATGGAAGTTGCTCTGAATAAAAGGATTATCTTCAGCTCATGCCCGATTGTCATTCTCTTCGGCAGTAAAATGCAGGACTGTATCGCCCGCTCGCGGGAATGGTGGGTCGTCGACCGTAAAGACTTCCAGTCTGCCGGAAGCTTTTATCAAAAACAGTGGTAAGATACGGTTCTCATATTTTATGAGGAGCTCTTCAAAATTGAACTTTTCAGTCAGCTCGCTCTGTTTCAGTTTTCCGTTTTTGACATGAATATCACGCAGGTACTTGAAAGTGGCATCGCGGCCGAACAGGAATCTTCCCCGCAGATGCATCGGCATCCGGATCCGGTCGCTGTCACGGCTGAGGTTATACGGAGGAAGCTGGTAGACTTCTCCCCGCCCGAAGACATCCTCAAAATGCAAGGTCGCCAGGGCGTTGACCTCAGCATTGGGAGTGACCGCCAGAAGTTTGCCAATCCCGTCCAGGTCGACCGAATTCATCAGTTCCTCGGACAGGATGCTGGCGTAATAGGCGGTCAGGCCCCGATTTCTGGCCTCGATCACCTGGGCCCAGTTGGAGTCGACCAGGGCAATCCGGTAACCATGGTCCTTGAGCATGACGGCAATTTCGCGGATACCGGGACTCGCCCCGGCAAACAGGATTCCCTGCGGGTTAGGCTTGGCCAGTCCCAGAAGACGGGCAACAAACGGTGCGCTCAGGCCATAGACCGCGACAGTACCTATGATGACCATAAAGGTCAGTGACACCAGGCGGTCGCTGTTTTCAAATCCCCTCTCGGCCAGCCTGAGAGCAAAAACCGAGATGACCGCCGCCGCCACAATCCCCCGCGGTGCCATCCAGCCGATGAATAATTTCTCACGCAGATTGAGCCGGGAACCGAGAGTGGAGACCGCTACCGCCAGTGGTCTGACGACCAGGATCAGGACCGCCACAAAGATCCAGTTGTTTGGCTCTGCCAGAGACAGGTCATCAAGGTTCAGGCGCGCGGCAAGAATGATAAACAAACTCGAGATCAAAATCACACGCAGGTCTTCTTTGAATTCAGTGATTTCCTTGATCGATGTAAATTTCTGGTTGGCCAGCGCCACCCCCATGATCGTCACCGCCAAAAGACCTCCCTCGGAAACAATCGCGTTGGTGGCGACATAGCTGATAACTACAACCATCAGGGCAATCGAATTCTGCAGAAAGTCCGGGATCAGGTATCGCCTCAACAGGATCACGATAATACCCGCTCCGGCCAGACCGATCAAGGTTCCGAATACCACGACTTTGACGACATTCAAAACCACGATCGTGGTACCGCTGCTCATCCCGGAAGAGATCAGAACCTCAAATACGAGGACCGCCAGGAACGCCCCGATGGGGTCGTTGACGATACCTTCCCATTTAATAATCGCCCCGATATCGCGTTTGGGACGCACCTGCCGCAAGAGCGGAATAATCACGGTCGGCCCGCTGACGACCAGAATCGCGCCCAACAGGAAAGCCTGGTCGAAACTCACCCCGCATAAGTAGTGCGCCGCAAAAGCAGAGGTTATCCAGGTGATGACTATCCCGATCGTGTTCAGGTTGCGCACGATCGTGCCGACTTTCTTCAGCTCATCTATTTTCAGGCTGAGCCCGCCCTCGAAGAGAATGATCGCCACACTGACCGAAACCAGTGGAAACAGCAAATCTCCGAAGACTTCGTCGGGATGAAGCACGCCGGTCAGGGGGCCGGCCACAAAACCGGCGATCAGGAGCAATAGAATTGCCGGCAGGTGCAGGCGCCAGGCCAGCCATTGAGCCATGATGCCGAATACTATTATAGCCCCCAGCCCGATTAAGTCATGTTCTGCCATATTATTAATAAATCTATGTTGTTAGAATAACACAAGTCTATATTTTGCTATACCCAATCATAACCGGTAATCAAAAATTTAGTTCTCTCGCTATTGCATTTACCACCGGATAAGTGTAATTTGGATCAGGCAGAAACTACAGGAGGTATCCGTGAAGACAAGTTTATTTTTTGCAGTCATATTGTTTATTCTGATATTGTCAATTCCCGCGGGCGTAAACGCCTGCACTAACCTGCTGGTTACAAAGGGAGCGTCTGAGGATGGTTCGGTGATGATCACCTACACCTGCGACGGGGAGTTCCATCCGCATCTCGAGTATATACCGGCCCGGGATCACGACCCGCAGGATTCGGTCGAAATTACCGACTGGTACGGTAACCTGCGGGGCAAAGTCCATGGCGTTGAACATACCTATAAAGTAGTTGGGCTGATGAATGAGCATCAGCTGGCGATCAGCGAGACCACATTCAGCGGCCGGCTGGAACTGCGTGACAGCCTCGGTCTTCTGCATTACTGGGACCTGATGGTCCTGGCTTTGCAACGTGCCCGCACCGCCCGCGAGGCTATCATGGTCATGACAGATTTAGTGGATCAGTATGGTTACCGCTCGACCGGTGAATCGTTCTCGATCGCCGATACCGAAGAGGCCTGGATTATGGAGATGATCGGTATGGGTCCGGTCGGGAAGGGAGCGATCTGGGTCGCCCGAAAAATCCCCGATGGCTATATATCCTGCCATGCCAACAAGGCCAGAATCGGAGAAATCATCTGGGACGATTCAGAAAACTGCCTCTATTCTCCCAATGTTAAAACCTTCGCGATCGAAAAAGGATACTACGATCCCGATTCAGGGAATCCGTTTTTATTCAACGAAGCCTACTGCCCCTCGACTCCCGAGAACCGGCGTTACGCTTCGGCCCGGGTCTGGAGCATTTTCCGCCGTGCGGCCCCCTCTCAGAATTTCTCCCCGGACTACCATCGCGCGGTCGAAGGCACCGAACCCTACCCGCTCTGGATCAAACCGGACGAGAAGATTTCGCTGGCCGGTGTATTCGAGCTGATGCGCGATCACTACGAGGGCACGGCCTATGATATGACCAGAGGCATCGATGCCGGCCCTTACGGAACTCCCTACCGCTGGCGTCCGATGAACTGGACGGTCGACAGCGTCAAGTACGTCTGGGAACGTCCTATCTCCACTCAGCAGACCGGCTTCTCGTTTGTTTCACAGTCGCGCTCATGGATGCCCGACCCTATCGGCGGTGTCTACTGGTACGGGGTCGATGATACCTGGTTTACCTGCTATACACCGCTGTACTGCGGAATCGACGCAATACCGAAATCGTATACCGTCGGAAGCCTGCAGGAGTTCTCATGGGAATCGGCCTGGTGGGTATTCAACTTCGTCTCCAATTTCTGCAACCTGAAATACTCGTATATGATCGAAGATATCCAGAAAGTTCAATCCGAAATCGAAAACAATTACATTGCCATGCAACCCTATATCGAGGAGACCGCGCAGAAAATCTACAAACACAATCCCGCGCTCCTGACGCGCTATTTGACCGATTACAGTATCGTGCATGCCGAGGATGTGGTCGAAAAATGGCGCGCTCTCGGACATCACCTGGTTACTAAATACAACGACGGCTATGTTAAAGATGAAAACGGCCGGCCACAAGGCAAAGGCTACCCGGAAAGCTGGCTCAAAAAGGTTGTAGACGCACGACCGGAGCAGTTCAAACTGCCACAGGGCGACAGCACCACAGCCAAATCAAAACTGGTCGATTGATAATAACGTGATGATTTGAGAGAAAGAAAAAATCAATAGAATTAATGTGGGATGCTGTCTTCGGACTGTTCCAGGCTGTCCTCGCCCGTCACCTGCTTGTAGCAGTCTTCGCATATCGTATGGGTCAACTGGGGTTGATTATCACTTAAAAAGAGATCTGATCCACTCAACGCGGTTTCGATCTCGAGCCAACTGCCGTTAAGGCTGACCTTTTTGCACCAGCTGCACATTCGCAGAAGCTGGTCGTTGCGCGTGATTTTGCGTTTCAGGATTTCGACCGGGGGTCTTTTTTCAACCCGTTCAATACGGCTGACAAATTTTACACTTTTACCCGGCAGGGGTTGAATGACCATATCCATGAAACGCTTCAACTCAGGAGAGTCACAGCGGTACTTGAAATGAATCTGCCGGCCGTTCAGACGCAAACTATTAACGAGATTCAAATACAGGCTCTGGACATCCCTGTCGCTGACAAATTCCCACAGCGATTTGCCAATTACATTTGATGCAATAAGGTGCTCGGCGTCATTGTCCAGGGCGAAATCATCCCACCCCGAACTGACGCTGGTAATCCAATCATGCTGGTCTATAATATATTCAATCAGATTTGAATCAGAGATCATTTCCCCAAAATCCCCTGCTTATCAGAAAATCAGGGTGAAAATATAATGCCCAGACCGCCATAACGCAACAGCATATCAACTGAAAAGCAGTTTTTATTCTTTTTCGAGATTGTTAAGGCAAAAATCGCAAATAGTGTGTGAGAGAAGCGGGAGTATGTTTTGCTTGAATATCTGGCTGACTTTCACCGCTCGATCAAGTTCGAGCCAGTAGCCGGCATGCTTGACTTTCTTGCACCAGCTGCATATTTCGACCACTTCAGAGGAACGCTTCGCATCGGATTCGAGCGCCATGATCGGATCGCGCTTTTCTACTTTCTCGATTTTGCTTCTGAACACAACCGCTTCATGGTCCGCCGGACTCATGGTCATTTTCATGAATCGTATCAAGCCGGGTGAATCACATCGAAAAGGAAACTGGACCTGCTTACGTTTGTCACGAATGCCCTCAATCAGATTATGATAGATATGGCGCACATCCTTGTTCTTCAAGAAGTTCCAGATAGACTCTCCGACAACCTTCTCAGCAGTCAACTCGGGCGCATCGTTTTCAACCGCGAAACTGTCCCAGTTCTCGCTGACCTCACAGATATTGTCCCGGTTGTCGATTATGTATGTGTATTCATTTAACTCAGATTTCACTTCAGTTCCTTCAATTATAGAATTGTAGGGATATAAATACGAAATTGCAAGCATAAAAAAACGCTCCCGGCTATATATCCCGGAAGCGTTAAACAAAATTCACTTGAGCTAAAGGCTTTTTGCCAGCCTGAAATCTACCGAACCCATGCCGACGTCGATTTTGAAATCCAGCCGCCCAGAAGCTTTCTGGTAGTTGGCCGATTGATAGACACCTTTTGAAACCTCCTGGAAACTGCCGGGCAGATCCACGCTCGAGGTTAATCCGGCATCATGGTCGATCTGTACTCCCGCATTGGGATTGAGCACTATTTCAGTCGAACTCATCCCCATCTCGAGAGTGACAAGAGCGTCGAAGTCCGCCTGCCCGGAAAAATCCATCTCGACCGAGCTCATTCCGCAGTCGACGTTCAACTCCTCGAAATTGGCATTGCCGAGACCATAGATATTCATCGAGCTCTGCCCCAAATCGAGGACCATCTGTTTCATCCTGACCGGATTGGGTTGATTAAACATCATCGTTCCGGAGGCCATACCGATATCCATTGACAGATTTTCAACGCTGAGCCCGGTAAAATTGAAGTTCGTTTCCGCCATACCGGCATCGACAGTAAGCTCAAGGGGCACCATATCACCCAGCAGTATCTGCCAGCTGTTTTCGGTATCCTCGTCACCGCCGAAATCGAACAACTTTCGTTTTTTGTCGACTTTCACGACCAGATGGCCGACATCGCCATTCTTTTCATAGTTGACATCAACTTTGAACTTATCGGCATCATAATCACCATGGATCCGGGCAATATAGTCGCCCTGCCCGCGCGCCATAGAAATCTGCCCCAGCCCGAAATCGAGCTCGACTTTGACCAGCTTCTCGTCATCATAAGCTATATCCCTGGTATAGACCAGGTTCTCGGCCGCATAGAGTGCGGGCACAAACATCATACAGATTAAAAATGCAAATAAAGCTTTTCTCATAAAATCCTCCTGCAGGCGTTTTTTTCTAAGAGTATATTCTGATTTACGAGAGCTTCAGCAATATGTTTCAGGAGCAAGATGGCAGATAATCAAGAGATTATTAATCGGGCCGGTACTCCGGGTCGAGTTCGACTCTTTCAGGAGCGGTACCAAAACGGGAGAAGAAAACCGCGCCCAGCCCGGTTATGAACATGATTGTCTGGATTCCCAGAAGCACCAGAAACAATGCCCAGGAGACCGAGGGTATATTGATGAATCCGAAAAAGGTTGCCAGTATCAATGGAGAGGCAATAGTCAGAATCCCCGCGAAAGTTGTGCGCATATAGCCCCGGTAGCGCAAAGTCGTCCGTCGTCCCAGCTCGAAACCGGTGAACTGGGTAAAACCGATCGCGCCCAGAACAAAGGCCCCGACCAGGGCGAACGGGTAGACCAAAATCGCAAAAGGTATCCCGACAAAAGTTACGAAGATCATTATCCAGAGCGGAAAGATCGCGATCGCGAGCAACAAGCCTACCAGAAAACAGCGTATAAAACCGGTTTCGATATGATAGCGAACCCGTGCCACGGGCCGGGGCAGAATCGCGGTAATTATGACCACTATAACCGACACAAACAGCAGTATCGCGACAGTCGCCACAAGCCCGGGCGGACCGAAGATCTCCGAGTTGCGGATATCCCAGTCGAGCCGATTGAACTCCCCCTTGAAGTCATAGAGCGACTGATCAACAGGGGTAACCAGATCGAAGGCGTTGATATCGCCCCAGACATGGCTGTTCTCCGAGAGCACAACCTGTCCCCACAAGCAGTTGATCTCCCCCTCCACACTGCCGGTCGGGGCGATGATGACATTGCCGAAGGTCACCGCGATATTCCCCTTCACATAACCGGCCACCTGCAAATCACCGGCAATGACGAGTATATCTCCCCGGATTGAATCGCTGGCGCGGACTACCTCCTCTGCGCCGATCTTGATGATCGAACCTTTTCCGGGAGACTGATGACCATCCAGGTCTCCGGCGGGTCTGGTGATCACCGAATCCGAACCATCGGAATAACTTATGCGAATCTGTTCCCCGTTTATCAGGATTTCATCGACGGTCCGAAGCGAATCCGTGAGGCTGTCGGGTTCCTCATAGGCATGGAGCAAACCTGTCGTCCACAGTAAAATCAGCAGACTGCTGAAGATTGCTATCTGAGCGCTCGTTTTTAAATTAAACAGATTTTTCATACTCCGACTGATCATAATAATAGATAATTTTAGGCGCAACTACGGCAAACATTAAGGCTTCAATACTTAAGCTTTTTCTTGAGAAGCTCGCGGGCGCGGAAGATACGCGCCTTGACCGTGCCGATCGGAACCCCCAAAATACCAGCAATTTCCTCATAGGATTTGTCGTCGTGGTGACGGTAGACGATCACTTCCCGATACTTTTCGGGAAGCTCCCCGATCGCGTCTTCGATACTCATCAGGCGCTGTTTACGCAACAGCTTTTCTTCAGGATTGGCTGAATGGTCTTCGAGTTCTATTTCCATGGAACCATTTTTGGTCTGAAGCGGCTTATCCATAGAAAAAGCTTTGATCTTCTTCTTGCGCAGGTAATCGATCGAGCAGTTGGCCGCTATCTTGCAGAGCCAGGTGGAAAATCGGAATTCCGAGCGGTAACTCTCGAGGGTATTGAAAGCCCGCATGAAAGTCTCCTGCACCAGATCCTGGGCATCATCGGCATTGCGGATGATCCTCACCACGATATGAAAAACGGTTTTCTGGTAACGCTCAAGAAGTCCCTGGTAAGCCTGCTGTTCACCCGCCAGCGCACTCCTGATCAATTTCTCATCGGTGCTTTTCGACTGCCTTTCATTCACCATAATTGAAGCGACCTTCTGCACATCCGTAAAAGTTCGTCATATAATAATGATTACCTGATAGTTATACAATTAAAATATTGCCCGGTCAAAGAATAAGCAGTCCTGCACAAATCCATTTCAGGACCGCATAACTGACGCTATCGCAATATCGTTTATAGGTTTACCTGCAAATATCGCGATTCCCCACCCAAAAACTCCGAATTTTCCCACAATCCACCAGAGTATGGGAATTTCCCTACAAAAATTCGCGGATTAACTTCTGAAATGCCCCCGTCAACCTGAAACCTCCAGCCATTCTATTGTCCCGCAATCACATAGCCTGCCCGATTCTGTTGAGCTTATGCACATGGCGACGGCATAGAGACTGCATCTGTAAGTGTGAAATATACTGTAACCGAAGCGGTCACGAATAGTCGTGATCCAAGAGATGGGAGGGTGCCATCATGGGTCGTAAGAAAAAGGACAACTACAAGATGCCGAAAAAAACTTACTGGCATCTGTATTCACTGCAAACGCTTAACACCGAAAAGTTTATCTCTGTGGTAAACAAAATACTCAAAGAGGAGTATAATCTTATAAAATAGTTAAATCCTTACTGTTCAAGCTTAAAGAAATAGTGGATTCTGCCGTTATATATTATGTGAATTCATATATTAAAAAATTGCTTGACAGTGAAATTGAGTAAGTTTATTATAGCGGGAAGTTTACCAGAAGGTTTTCCGCTGAAAGAACAATTTTTAACGGATTAAAGGATGAGTAAAGGAAAATACTCAATTATCATCGTTCCCTCAGACGGTGGCAGAACTTACAATCTCTCAGTCTCGAGTCTGTTGCTGAACGTTGTACTGGTAATTGGTATCGCTTACTTCGTCCTCAACGGTTTCTTCGCCTACGGTTTCTTCTCCAAGGAATACCAGCAGAAAACGATCGCCGACCTGATCAAGGAAAACGATTACCTGACTTCGCGCATCAAGCGCTTCTCGGGCGTGATGGAAGACCTGCGCAGTGAGTATTCGTATATTGTGGAGAAAGAAAAAGAGATCCGTACGATCTTCGACCTGCCTGAAGTCAATCCACAGGAACGCGCGCTGGGTATTGGCGGTCCGGTATTTGTACCGGAAGAACCTCCCAGCTATGCTCGCCAGATAACATATGACACCGAGAACCGTCTGGACGAACTGGTCAGGCTGTCATCCTTTGAGTCGGAACAGTTCGACACGATCTTCCGGACATTGATGGATCGGAAAGATGAACTCGATCATATCCCATCGATCATGCCGGCTCCGGGTTATGTAACCCGCAGTTTCGGGGTGCTTCCAGATCCGTTTACCGGGATCAAGCGGATGCATAACGGAATCGATGTCTGCAACCGCGACGGTACCCCGATCTATGCCAGCGCCGATGGCAAGGTTGAAGCGATCCGCACGCTGGGTCACCTCGGCAGAACCATCATTGTCGACCATGGCAACGGTATCAAAACCTACTATGGGCATATCTCGAAAGCGACCGCCAAAAGAGGCCAGGAGGTCAAGCGCGGTGAAAAGATAGCGGAGATGGGCAATTCCGGTCGCTCCACCGGGCCTCACCTGCATTACTCGGTCCGAATCAATGGCAAATTCGTCAACCCGATGGACTACATCTTCAATCGCACCTGGCTGGCTGAAAAATAGCATTTTCCTCTTTTTTTTAGTTGAATCCTTACAAAATCAGTATAATATTACCTCCGCACACAGGATAAACTGATATGCGAAGGTCGGTCTTTGCGAAGTGAGCCAAGCCAAACATTTTCTTGATCTTAAATCATATCTGGAACCGGCCTGTGAGAAGTTTGTTAAGAAATATGAACCTTTTTAGTGGGATTTAGCGGAAGGGTCAATAGATGAGTAGAGATAAATCAAAGGGACGCAACGATAAAGATGAGGTTCGGGGTAACCGCCGAGCCCCCCGCAGGAAGAAAAATCCGTTGCGGGAGAGCGATAAGTTCGAGAACGAGACGATCGGCATTATCGAGCGCGCCAAGGATGGCGAAGACCGCGCCATGGACGAGCTGATAGAGCGTTACAAGAGGCAGGTGGCGGCGATTGCTTTTCGCATGGTGGGTGATTACGATGAGGCTGAGGATATTTCCCAGATGGTTTTCGTCAAAACTGCCGGCAATCTTTCCAAATTCGATACCTCCAAACGATTTTCAACCTGGCTGTACCGGATTACAGTCAATGCCACGATAGACTTCATGCGCAAGTATCGCCGTCACAAGCATGAGCTCTTGGACAACTACAGCGATTCACTGGAAAACGAAGATGATAACCCGGAAGATATTCTCAACCGCAAAAAGCTTCGTAAAGTGATCATGAAGGCGACCGAATCGCTCAATGACAAGCAGAAAAAGGCGTTTGTGCTACGCGACCTCGAGGGTCATCATATCGACGAGGTCTCGGAGATCATGGATATGCCCGAGGCGACAGTACGCTGGTACCTGCACAGGGCCAGGATCAAGCTCAGGAAGGAACTCAGGAGAAAGTACCCCGACGATTTGGGCGGGGTTGGATCGATTGGCCAGAGCAATTAGCTGAGTATCTTTTGCTCGTTTAAGGTATCGTCCTTGAGCATCGCTTCTCTGAGAACCGGATGAGTGCGCTGATTCTCACCGGTAGGCTTATAGTTGCGGATATCTGTCACGACTTTGACCGCGGGAAGGGCATCCTCGAGCCCGTAACCCTTACCATCCAGGATATTCTGATAAACCACCGTATGCAGGTCGGTAAATCCGCCCGAGAACTCGATTTCCTCGCCGTTCATGGTCAATGAGCGGTAGCTGGGTATCCCCTGTTCCTTAGCGATCTGCGGCAGATCGGCACGGTCAATCGACAAAAACCATTTGACCCGGGCACGCTCGAGCTCAAGGTAACCACCGGTCTTAAACTGTGATGAATAGTGGACTTCGTTGACCTGAACTTCCCCGAAAAGCCACATCAGAAGGTCAAAAAAGTGGATACCGATATTGGTTGCCAGTCCTCCCGAAAGCTGAACCTGCCCCTTCCATGAGTAATGGTACCAGGGCCCGCGGGGAGTGATATAGATAAGCTCGATATCGGTTTTATCGGCCTGCTTCATGCCGTCCAGTTTTTCCTTGAGCGCTATGATTGACTTATGGTGCCGGAGCTGTAAAACTGTGAAAACTTTTTTTTCGCGCTCTTTTTCGAATTCCTGAAGAGCGTCGACATTTTTGGGGCTGAGTACTATCGGCTTCTCGCAGATCGCGTGTGCGCCGACCCTGAGGGCGAAACGGATATGGGCGTCGTGCAGGTAATTGGGCGAACAGATGCTGATGTAATCGACCTTATGCTCGGGACCTTTACGGCGCATTTTTTCGAGATGGCGATCGAATCGCTCAAACTCGGTGAAAAAAGCGACATCCGTAAAATCGCGATCCAGGATACCGACTGAATCATGCGGATCCATGGCCGCCACCAAAACATTTCCGGTATCTTTTATCGCTTTCAAATGACGCGGGGCGACATAACCCGCACAGCCCATAATCGCAAATCTCTTCGACATCCGTTCTACCTCCATTTGATAATCCGAATAGCGCATTGTAATAATATTCCCGTCCGCTGACAAGATCAATTTCGACTAAGGATAAAATCAGACTGCTTTCAGGCCTGAAAAACGGCTCAAAGCGCGAATTCATATACTTGATTTTTATGCTCCTGTTTTTGATTAATTTCAAAATCGGCATAAATATTCCATAAACTGCTTTAAACCATTCGTAATTTTTATGTTAGAGAGGAAGCCGGAAACATTTCCGCCTACATTTGAAAATTAAATATTCTATCTGATAATATAAAGAATTCGCTTTGTTTTCGCTGATTTTTAATTATAATATTATAGTGTACTGGCCTGAAGGACCTGCAATTGGAAAAAAATCGTGATGAATCATCATCGCCTGTATATTACTGCGACCGTATGAAGGCTGAATTTAATTCAATAATAATAGCTGTTTAAACATATCAACTTATCAAAATCGGAGGTTGTTTTGAGGAGACTGTTTGCAGGATTAACCCTGCTGATCTTTGTATTGGCAGGTTTCTCATCAATTTCAATGGCCGCGGAATCGGTGGTATTTTCCAATGCCAAATCCGGGGTCAACCTGGTTTCCGAGGACGACTATGGAGTAGTCCTCAAGATGGAAATCGGCCAGATCGAACTTCATTCGATCGCAACCAAGGCGGGCGACTTCACGCTTATGAACATCCCCGGCTTCACGCGATCATACAATATCGGTGAGCCCAATCTGCCGATGGCCAACAGGCTTTTGTCGATTCCGTTTGGAAGCGACCTGAAAGTCCAGATCATGAATACAGCGTACGAGGATATTTCGCTCTCCGACCTGGGTATCACGGACCCGATTATCCCGGCCCAGCCGCCTCTGTCCAAGTCGGATGATCCGGCTTCGGTGCCGTTTGAGTACAACGCTGATGCCTATTCTCAAGATGACTGGTATGCCCTTCCGATGGCTTCCAGCGAGGTTCTGGGCACCATGCGTGCGGTTCACCTGGGACGCGTTTCGCTTTCCCCGGTGCAGTACAACCCGGTCACCAACACGATCCGGGTCTACACTGAGCTGGAAGTCCGGGTTGAATATCTGCATCCGGATTTCGCCCTGACTCAGGAGATGAGGGAGAAATATCATTCACCGGTGTTTGATGTCGCCTACTCGAAGGTGATCAATTACAAGTCGCCGACTGCCGAACCCGGTCTCAAGGCCGACCTGGTCAGATATCCGATCAAATATGTGATCGTTTCAGATCCGGCTTTTGAAACCATGTTACAGCCGTTTATCGAGTGGAAGAAGAAAAAAGGTTTCATGGTGGTCGAAGCTTATACCGACGACATCGGTTCCAGCAACAGCGCAATCACGACTTATCTCGAAAACCTTTACAACAATGCCAATCCGCCGGAAGACCCGGCCCCGTCATTTGTTTTGATCGTGGGTGATGACGACCAGATCCCGGCCCATCCGGGAACGGCATCATCGCATATCTCCGATCTGTACTTCTGCGAGTATTCGACTCCGGGCGATGTCTATCCGGAAGTTTACTACGGTCGTTTTTCCGCGCAGGATTCGGCCCAGCTTCAGCCGCAGATCGACAAAACACTCGAATACGAACAGTACCTCTTCCCCGATCCCAACTTCCTGGGTGAAGTGACCATGATCGCCGGTGTCGACGCGGGTCATGCCCCGACGCACGGAAACGGACAGATCAATTACGGTACTGATAATTATTTCAATGCCGCTCATGGCATATATTCCAACACCTGGCTGTATCCGGCATCGGATGATCCGGGCGCGGCCTCTGCGATTATCCAGACGGTGCAGGATGGTGTCGGTTTTATCAACTACACAGCTCACTGCGGTCACTCCGGCCATTCCGATCCTTCTTTTACCACCAGCGATGTCGCCGGGCTGACCAACGATCACATGTGGCCTTTGGGTATCGGCAACTGCTGTCTGGCCAACACTTTCGGCGACGATTACAGCACACCCTGTATGGGTGAGGCCTGGTTGCAGAAAGACGGTGGAGGTGGTATCGGCTATATCGGCGGTTCTAACTCCACATACTGGGATGAGGATTACTGGTGGGGCGTTGGTAACGGCCCGGTCCTCTCCAATCCGACTTATGCGCAGACCGGTATTGGCGCATACGATGGGATCTTCCACGACCACGGAGAACCGGACTCTCTGCACTATGTCACCAACTCGGCGATCATGTTTGCCGGAAATATGGCCGTGACCGAAGCCGGTTCGAGCCGAATCACATATTACTGGGAAATCTATCACCTGATGGGCGACCCGTCAGTTATGACTTACATGGGTGTGCCATCAGAAAATAACGTTACACACGCGGCCACCGCTCTGATCACCGACAACACTTTCTATGTCGAAGCTGATCCGGGTTCCTATGTTGCCCTGACCAGGGACGGTGTCCTGTATGGCGCGGCTTACGTAGACCAGACCGGTTCGGTCACAATCGACATCGACCCCTTCACCATCCCGGGTGAAGCCGATATCGTGGTTACCTGCCAGAACCGTCAGCCCTACATCGAGACCATCATGGTCATCGCCCCCGACGGTCCCTACGTGATCTATGATCAGCACGACATCAACGATATGTCGGGCAACAGCGACGGCCTGGTTGACCTGGGCGAAAGCATCCTGATGGGTATGCAGGTCAAAAACGTCGGTCCCGATGATGCCTACAACGTCTCGGCGGTGCTCTCCAGCATCGATCCGTTCATCAGCATTACCGACGGCACCGAGAGCTTTGGCGATGTCCTGGGCGATAACGGCACCTCGTATGTCGCCGACGCGTTTGCCTTTACGGTTGCGCCGGATGTTCCAGACGGCCACAAGATCACATTCGATATGGTGGTCGACGGCGACGAGCGAATCACCTGGAACAGCACGTTTTCGGTAACTGCTCATGCCCCCGCGGTCGAATTCGTGTCGGTCGATATTAACGACAATATCGGCAACGGCAACGGTATCCTCGATCCGGGCGAAACCGCCGAATTGGTCGTGACGGTACAGAATGACGGCTCTGCTACAGCCGCCAACCTGATGGGTACTTTGAGCGAAATGGATCCGTACCTGACGATCACCGACGCCAGCGGTTACTTCGGCGACCTGGCGGGCTATTCGACCCAGGGCGACAACACCGGCGATGTCTTCATCGTCGAGGCTGATTCGACCTGCCCGACCGGCTATGCCGCCACGCTCTATCTCGACCTGAGTGCTGATGGTGGTTACACAAAGAATACTGATTTCAATATAACAGTCGGCGACAGGGTAATCCTGTTTGCCGATGATTTCTCGACCGATCAGGGCTGGACCGGCCTGGGTGGCGACGGTGAGTGGACCATCGGTTCACCTGCCGGTGGCGGTGGCGATCCCTCGCAGGATCATTCGCCGTCTGTCGACAACCAGGTTCTCGGTAATGACCTGACCTCGACCGGAACATACAATAACAGCCTTTCGACAACATTCTGGGTTGTTTCTCCGGTCATCGACTGCGAAGACTACACCGGTGTCCAGATGAGATATTTCCACTGGCTGGGTGTAGAATCTTCGTCTTACGATCACGCCTATTTCGATGTTTATGACGGCACTGACTGGGTCCGCCTGTATGAAAACGGAAGCACATTACAGGAAAGCTCCTGGAACGAGGAGTTCTATGATCTTTCGACTTATGCCGATGAAAACCCCGACTTCCAGATGCGCTGGGGCATCGGGCCGACTGACGGCTCAGTCCAGAAATCCGGCTGGAACATCGACGACATCGAAATCAAGGGCTATTACAACGGTTCCGAATACAAAGTCGATCTGAAACCTGAGATCCAGGCCAAGTACGGTCCTGCAGGTGACAGCGCGACATACATGATTATGGTCCGCAACCGTGGCGCTTACTTCGATCAGTTCGACCTGCAGGGTCTCGGCAACTGGGATGTGGTATTCTTTACCGAATCCGGTGATGAACCGATCACCACCACCCCGAGCGTCGGCTCCCTCGATTCGGTCATGATCAAGGCCAAGGTGATTATCCCGGCCGGTACTGAACTTCATGTTACCGAGCCCTCTACTATCCTGGCAACTTCACAGGGCAATGCCATGGCGCAGGACACCTGTTACCTGTACACATCCTCCGCCGGCGAACCTGCCAATATCCCGTGGGTTGACAACTATGTGGACTCCGACCTGGATATGCTGAACTATCTCTATAACGCCGGGGCTACTGTCTCCGACGAATGCGCCAACCCGCCGTCACCGCCGTATGCTCTCAACCTGGATGGCGAAATCGACACTCTGATCACGGAGATGATCGATCTCTCCGGGCACACCGACGTGATCCTGTCCTACTACTGGCAGTGTGGCGGTAACGGCAATCTGCCCCAGGATGGTGAGAACCTGAAGGTCTCCTATCGCAACAGCCTGGGTGACTGGGTCTGTGTGCTCGAGCATGAAGCCGATACGGCCATGCAGACCTTCAAGTATTACAGCTTCCCGCTTTTGGCGGATGCTATGCATTCGAGCTTCCAGTTGATGTTCACTTCCAATGGTTCCGCCGATGGTCTGGATGACTGGTTTATCGACAACGTACGTCTGGACCAGCCTCCGTCAATCGACATCGATCCGTCGCTTCTGTCTCAGACTCTGCTGATCGGCGAGGAAGCTGACATGGAGATGGTGATCGACAACACTGGCAACGGCGACCTGATCTACAATATCGGTCTCAACTATCACATACAGTTCGGCGGTAAATTCGGCCAGATGCAGACTTCCGGTCTGGTTCGTCAGCCGAATTACGAGTACCCGGATGAGTTCTATCTCAATAGCGATGATAAGGACAATCCGCCCGCCATCGAAGGCCTCTATGGTGACTTCAAGGCCGGCGGTCCGGACAATTTCGGTTACTTCTGGATCGACTCAGATGAGGCCGGTGGCCCGGCTTTCGACTGGATCGATATCTCCACTACCGGCACGATGGTCATGGACACACCGGTTGACGACGGTTACTACGGCCCGTTCGAGATCGGGTTCGAATTCCCGTTCTACGGTGGCACCTACGACTCAATCTATATCGGCTCGAACGGTATCGTCGGCTTCGACGAAGCCAGCATGAGCTCCCGCTCCAGACAGCCGATTCCGAGCTCAATGCTCCCGAACAATATCATCGCCTGGATGTGGGATGACCTGAATCCAGCCGACGCGGACAACCCGGGCGCACAGATATTCATGGAAGGCGATGCCGAAAAGCTGGTAATCCAGTTTGTCAACTATCCCGAATATCGCGCCGATCCTGGTGACGTTATCAATGCCGAGGTGATCCTGTTTGCCAACGGTTCGATCAAGTTCCAGTATCTCGATATCGCCAGCGGATTTGACATCTCGAATTCCGCCATCGGTATCGAAAACAAGTTCGGCAACGACGGTCTGGAAGTCTGTTATGCGACACCGTATGTCCATAACGGTCTGGCTGTCCAGTTCGAGAAGCCCTACGAATGGCTCCAGCTCGATAAGCTGAGCGGTGTGGTCGCCCCGGGCGCCAGCGATACTGTCAACTGTCATTTCTCGACTGTCGAAGATCTCGGCGAGGACACCTACACCGCCGACGTGGTTGTGATCTCCAATGATCCGGTCGATGACACCATGATGGTAATAGCTCAGCTCGAAACCATGATGGAAGAACCGTATACTTGCGGTGATGCCAACAACGACGGCTCTGTCGATGTCTCCGACGCCGTTGTGGTAGTTAATTACGCTTTCGGTGGCGGTACGCCTCCGGATCCTCTGGCCGCCGGCGATGTCAACTGTGATGCATCAGTCGACGTCAGTGATGCCGTCTCTATCATCAACTACTCTTTCGCGGGTGGCAACGCGCCCTGCGATACTGACGGTGACGGCAACCCGGACTGCTAAGTATTAAAGCGTTCGAATATACTCTGCCCACCCGCTTCTGGCGGGTGGGTTTTTATTTGCACAATTATCTTGGAGAACAGATCGAGTAAGTTATATTATTACCAAGTGTACTAACTTACCCGGATGCTGATTAAATTATAAGGAGCGAACCATGATCCGAATCAAAATATATTTACTGCCGGTAATTATCTTGATTCTTGCTTCAAATCTTATCGGGCAGTACAGTACAACCGGGCCGGTTCCTCCCGCAGGGCTCGATTTAGGTCCCACTGAAAAAACCCGTGCCCAGGTGGTTATTCCGGATGTTCCCGCGTATATCTGGCATCACGGCTGTGGCCCGACAGCGGCCGGGATGGTGATCGGATACTGGGATGCTCATGGTTATGGCGACCTGGTGGCCGGTGACGCCTCGATGCAGACCTCTGATGTTGAAGCTATGATGGCTTCCGACAACGGTAACCAGAACTGTTCTGCCGATTATGCCGACCATTATCGTTCTTATTCCTGTCCGATGGATAATTTCGGCGATGTTATTCCTGACAAATCCGAGACCGGAGGAGCCCATGCGAGTAACAGCCTGGCCGATTTTATGAGAACTTCCTGGAGTATCGACGGTATGCCGTATGGCTGGAGCTATTCCGAGTTTGTGAGGGATGCTTTCAGCGGTTACGCTGTCTATGCAAATTCTGAATACTATCCCATAGCCGAGCATTACTATTATGGTTCATTCACCTGGGATCAATTCAAGGCAGAAATTGATTCCGGCAGACCGGTGGTGCTATTGGTCGATACCGACGGCGACGGTTCAACAGATCATTTCGTGACCGCGGTCGGCTATGACAACTCAAATCAGACTTACGGTTGCTTAAATACCTGGGATGCTGATGTTCACTGGCATCAATGGCGTCCGGTCGGCAACGAATGGGGCATCGATGACTTCACCACTCTCAATTTCGGCATGTGTGTCGACTCAGATGGCGATTTCTTCGGAGATCCCTGGATTTCAGACAATGCCTGTGATCCTGACAATTGTCCGGATATCTACAATCCCGATCAAGGTGATGTCGACGGCGATGGATCCGGGGACGTCTGTGATCCTGAAGCCGACGGTGATGGTTTACTCAACGAAGATGATAACTGCTGGCTTGTTTACAACCCGGACCAGGCTGATGGTGATGATGACGGGACCGGGGATCTTTGCGACAATTGTCCGAATATCTACAACTCTGAACAGTATGACGAAAACTCCGATGGTGTGGGCGATGCCTGTGACGGCGGGCTTCATATCCAGAGCTACGAAATCCCCCCGGCCTATCTCGATCTTGAGTATTATTACGAGTTCTGGGCGGTAGGTGGAACAAAACCATACAGCTGGAGAAAAATCTCGGGCCAGGTACCCTACGGCCTCACGCTCGAGCTGGACAGCAACGCGATCATCTCCGGCATCCCCAACTGGGCCTCTAATTTCAGCTTTCGGCTGGAGCTGAGTGATTCATCGGTCCCGTCCCTGAAAGACACTATGCTCTTCGTTATGGAGGTAACTGAACCCGATCCGGAATATCTATGCGGTGATGCTAACAGCGATGAACAGGTGAATGTGTCCGATGCCGTGTATATCATTAGTTACACCTTCGGCGGTGGCACTTCCCCTGATCCCATCGAATCAGCCGAAGTCAACTGCGATGGATCTGTCAACGTCTCCGACGCGGTTTACCTGATCAATTACGCTTTCAGCGGAGGCAATCCACCCTGCGATATCGATGCTGACGGCCAGCCCGACTGCTGATCTGAACAGATATGATTCGCACAAAACGCTTTGAATTACAGCCAGCTCTGCTTACATTATGGATACAATACTCGCAGATATGAAATCCGGGGAGGGATCATGAAAAAAATGGTCATTGTTTTAATTGCATTAGCTTTAATTTCGGTTCAGTCGCAGGCTGTCTCTGCCGAAGCGATAGTTGCCGACCACGA
>WJMC01000161.1 GCA_014728145.1 Candidatus Zixiibacteriota bacterium
AAACGATCGAATCTGGGAAAAGCCCAGGCGTGCCTGAACCATCGTCATCGCCGCCGTCAACGTCGTCTTACCATGGTCTACATGACCGATCGTACCCACATTTACGTGGGCTTTCGTTCTCTCAAATTTCTCCTTTGCCATTCGGCTTTATCCTCCTGAAATTTCGCAAAAATTTTCAGCCTAATAAACTACTTAATCCGTAATTGTCAAGTAGAGAAAGCAACTAAATTACAAAAAATTTAGAAATTTGCAACATATTTTTTATAGATCTCCTCAGCTGCAAAATCAAAATGTAAAAACTCCATCGAATAAATCGCTCTCCCCTGCGAGATATTGCGCAATTGGGTCGTATAACCAAACATCTCCGAAAGCGGAACTTCTGCTGATACCACCTGCGCATCGGATCGCAGATTTATGCCTGTTACCTTACCCCGGCGAGTCTTTAAATCACCGACGACATCACCAAGATATTCTTCCGGAACCACCACTTCCACTTTCATGAACGGCTCAAGAAGTTTGGGGCTCGCTTTCCGGACACCATCCTGAAATGCCATGGAAGCCGCCACCCGGTAAGCCATCTCCGAAGAATCGATCTCATGACAGCTCCCACCTGTCAGCACAGCACGTACCCTGATTACAGGATATCCGGCAATCACGCCGTTTTCAATCGCACCCTTGACACCATTCTCGATTGCAGGAATAAACTCCGAGGGAATCTGATTTCCCTTGATCTCATTTACAAATTCAAAATCTTTATCTTCATCGATAGGCTCGAAACGCATAAACACATGACCGTATTGACCACGTCCCCCCGATTGCCTGACAAATCTGCCTTCGGATTCAGCGATTTCGGTAATAGTTTCTTTATAGGCAACCTGAGGTGTACCGACATTAGCCTCGACCTTGAACTCGCGGCGCAGGCGTTCGATCAATACTTCCAGATGCAGTTCGCCCATCCCGGAGATGATCGTCTGACCGGTGTCCTCGTCGACTTTGATCTTAAAAGTTGGATCTTCATCGGCCAGTCGATTCAATGAATCAGTCAGTTTTTCGAAATCAGCCTTGCTCTTCGGTTCAATCGCAATATAGATCACCGGCTCGGGGAACTCCAGAGTTTCCAGCACAATTGGTGCTTTGGGGTCACAAAGCGTGCCCCCGGTGGTTGTAAACCTCAACCCCACCGCGGCAACGATATTGCCCGCGGTCACTTCCTTGAGCTCCTCACGCTTGTTGGCATGCATCTGCAAAATTCGTTGAATTCTTTCTTTTTTGCCCGTGCTCGAATCAAGCAGGCTCTGGCCTGTGGCGCACTTACCGGAATAAATTCTGAGATAAGTCAAGCGTCCAACGTATGGATCACTGGCTACTTTAAAGGCAAGCGCAGAAAAAGGTTCGCTTTGTTTGGCCGCCCTTTGCATAGGTTTTTCATTTTTGGGATTGAGCCCCTCGACAGGAGGTAAATCGGCAGGTGAGGGCAAAAAATCAACTACCGAGTCCAAAATATTCTGTACGCCCTTATTCTTGAACGACGACCCACACAACACGGGCACGACCCGGCTGTCGATAGTAGCCTTTCGCATCACATATTTTATGTCCTCATCGGTCAACTCTTCACCTGACAAATATGTATGCAGCAGTTCATCATCACAGTCCGCGAGCTTTTCGAGCATCTCCTCGCGAGCCTTCTCCGCATCTTCTTTGAGATCATCGGGGATGTCCGATTCAATAACTGTCGTTCCCAGATCCTCCTCCGAATATTCCACCTTCTTCATCCTGATAAGGTCGACAAGGCCAGTAAATTCGGGGCCTTCCCCGATCGGGAGGGTGATCAGAATCGGATTGGCCTTGAGCCTCTCGACCATCATTTTGAGCACGTTTTTATAATTAGCGCCGACCCGATCCATTTTATTTATATATGCCAGACGGGGCACTTTGTAAAAGCTGGCCTGACGCCAGACCGTTTCGGATTGTGGCTCGACGCCTCCCACGGCACAGAAAATCAGTATGACTCCATCAAGAACGCGCATGGAACGCTCGACTTCAGCCGTAAAATCTACATGTCCCGGAGTGTCAATAATATTGATCTTGTACTTGTTCCAGAACGTAGTGGTGGCGGCTGAAGTGATGGTTATGCCGCGTTCCTTCTCCTGTTCCATCCAGTCCATGATCGTGGTGCCCTCGTGGACCTCTCCGATCTTGTAGGACTTCCCGGAATAGAACAAAATCCGTTCCGTCGTAGTCGTCTTGCCGGCATCGATATGCGCGGCCAGACCAATATTGCGTATTTTCTCCATGGGTACTTGCATAAATAAAAAAACTCCACTGTTTTTTTTCAGTCACACAGAAGGGAAAAACAGTGGAGCGAACAAATCGTCACTGATATCCCTATTACGTTATGTCCCTCTGCTCAAATTTGTCTCTGACAATAGAATTACCATCTAAAGTGAGCAAAAGCCTTGTTGGCTTCTGCCATCCTGTGGGTGTCCTCACGTTTTTTAATCGTGGAACCCTCGTTTTTGGATGCGGCCATCAATTCAGCGGCCAGTTTTTCTGCATACGATTTTTCGGAGCGTCCCCTGGAATAACTGATCAGCCACCTGATCGCCAGGGCATTACGGCGTTCCGAGCGGACTTCCATCGGAACCTGGTAAGTCGCACCACCGACTCGTCTTGATTTTACTTCGACCAAAGGCCTGGCGTTGTTAATCGCCTTATGAAAAACATCGATGCCTTTCTGGCCGAGTTTTTTCTCGATGATACTCATGGCATCGTAGAAAAGCCTCTCGGCGACACTTTTCTTGCCGCTTCTCATCATGCAATTCATAAAACGAGCCACCAGGACATCGTTATAGACAGGATCCGGAGGACGTTCCCGCTTTTCAACTTGTTTCCGTCTCGGCATATTATCCTCTATTTCCCTTTCTTGGTACCATACTTGGAACGAGCCCGCTTGCGATCATCGACACCGGCAGTATCCATGGAACCGCGGATAACGTGATAGCGCACGCCCGGCAGGTCCTTGACACGACCGCCGCGAATCAAGACCATAGAGTGCTCCTGGAGATTGTGACCTTCACCAGGTATATAGGAAGTTACTTCCATCTGGTTGGTCAGCCTGACACGCGCGACCTTACGCAGAGCCGAGTTCGGCTTCTTAGGCGTGGAGGTATAGACACGCGTACAGACCCCCCGCTTCTGCGGAGATCCCTTCAGGGCAGGCGTATTGGTCTTCTCGATAACACGCTTGCGACCCTTGCGAATCAACTGACTAATCGTTGGCAAATTAACACCTCATATATAATTACATCATTTAATATCGACAAACAGACCACTTAATATATCGGAAATCACCAACCTGTCAAGCATTTTCCTCGACCGTTTCCGACTGTGATTCTTCGCTTTCGGTGATCTCTTCAGGTTCCAGTTCGGGTTCCGGAAGATCCGGTTCAGGGCCTTCCACATTGATCCTGCGATAACGCTTGAGACCTGTACCGGCCGGGATCAGGTGACCGATGATTACGTTCTCCTTGAGTCCCAGGAGATGATCGCTCTTGCCCATTATGGCTGCCTCGGTCAGAACCCGGGTAGTCTCCTGGAAGGAGGCCGCCGAGAAGAAACTGTCGGTCGACAGTGACGCCTTGGTAATACCGAGGAGCAGGGGCTGGAAAGTCGCCGGTTCACCACCTTCGATGATCACCCTGTCGTTCTCATCCTTGAAAACATGCTTATCCACGACATCACCCTCGAGGAAGTTCGTATCACCGACTGACTCGACACGCACCTTCTGCATCATCTGGCGCACAACTACCTCGATATGCTTATCGTTGATTTTGACTCCCTGTAAACGATAGACCTCCTGGACTTCATTCACAAGATATTCCTGCACAGCGTTAGCGCCCTTGATCGCCAGGATATCATGCGGATCGATCGGGCCTTCACAGAGCCTGTCTCCGGCATACACCCGGTCACCGTCATGGACATGAATATGACGTCCGTGCGGGATCAAGTATTCCTTGTTTTCACCTTCATCACCCTTGATGATGATCTGGCGGTTTCCGCGTACTATCTTGCCCAGTTCGACGTAACCATCGATCTCGGAAACGACAGCCGGGTTGCGCGGATGGCGAGCCTCGAACAGCTCCGCAACTCGCGGCAGACCACCGGTAATATCCCGTGTCTTGGAGATATCGCGCGGGATCTTGACCAGAACATCACCTGACTTGACTTTATCGCCTTCACGGACCTGCAGGTTGGAACCATTTGGAATCGAGTAACTGGCACGTGTACGACCGGCCGAATCCTTGACCTTGACGGTCGGCAGGAGGGTTTTGTCACGATGTTCCACAATAACCATCTGGCGCAGACCGGAAATTTCATCCAGCTCTTCATCGACGGTCACACCCTCTATGATATCACTGAATTCGACCGTGCCGGAAACCTCGCTGAGGATAGTGTTGGAATATGGATCCCATTCGAAGATCGTGTCTCCCTTTTCAACCTGCTCGCCCTCGCTGACATCCAGGATTGCCGCATACGGCACACTCAGTCGACCGCGCACATTCCCCTTATCGTCTTCAATATAGACTTCAGAATCACGGTTAATGACCGCCCTGCGACCATCCTCGAGTTTAATACTTTTCACGTTTTTATAAACAAGTTTACCGGTATACTTGGAGCTGACCTTGGAACTTTCCGCAATTCGCCCGGCAGTACCGCCGATATGGAAAGTTCGCAGGGTAAGCTGTGTACCAGGCTCACCGATCGACTGCGCCGCGATTACGCCTACAGCCTCTCCCATATTGACCATCTTTAAAGTGGCCAGGTCCCGGCCATAACAATTGGCACAGACACCCCGACGGGACTCACAGGTCAGAACCGAACGAATTCTGACAGACTCGATACCGGAATCTTCGATTTTATGGGCGGCTTCTTCGTTGATCCTTTCACCTGCTTCGACGATGATTTCATCGGTAATCGGATCGATGATATCATCGAGAGATACTCGGCCAAGTGTACGATCGGCCAAAGACTCTATAACTTCCTCGCCTTCTTTCAATGGCGTAACGTCCAGGCCCAAAATAGTACCGCAGTCGTTTTCGGTAATAATAACATCCTGTGCCACATCCACCAGACGCCTGGTCAGGTAGCCCGCATCAGCGGTCTTCAGCGCAGTATCGGCCAGACCCTTGCGCGCGCCGTGAGTTGAAATGAAGTATTCCATCACATTCAGGCCATCCCGGAAATTCGAAATAATCGGGGATTCGATAATCTCACCGATCGAACCGGTAATTTTCTTCTGGGGCTTGGCCATCAAACCGCGCATACCGGCCAGCTGTTTGATCTGGTCTTTTGAGCCTCGCGCTTTGGAGGACACCATCATGTAGACCGGGTTAAACCCGTGGTCGATCTTGGAAAGCTGGGTAAACAGGGCGTCGGAAACATCAGCGGTGGTGGTAGTCCAAACGTCGATTACGCGATTATATCTCTCCGCATTCGTGATTAACCCTCGTTCATATTTTTTCGTAATCGCCTTAACTTCCTTGACCGCCTTTTCGATCATTCCGGCCTTCTTTTCCGGAACGACCAAATCATCGATACCAATTGTCACACCCGACAGAGTGGCATACTCAAATCCGAGATTTTTCAGTCTGTCAAGAAATTCGGAAGTATACTCTTTGCCGTATCTCATAAAGACATGGAGTACCAAATCAGCCAGGTTGCCCTTGTTAGCCAGTTTATTGAAGACCGGAAAATCATCCGGCAGGATGCTGGAGAAAATCAATCTTCCGCCGGTGGTTTCGACCTGTTCGCCGTCGATACGCACCTTGATTTTAGCATGCATATCTATCTTGTCCGTATCGACTGCCATTATAGCTTCTTCGCGAGAATGGAAGATCATACCTTCGCCAACCGCGCCGGGCCGTTCGCGCGTAATATAGTGACATCCCAGAACCATATCCTGTGAAGGAGTAGCGACCGGCAGCCCGGACTGAGGCAGAAGCAGGTTATTTGTCGACAACATCAGCAGTTTAGCCTCGAGCTGAGCTTCGAATGACAGCGGTACATGGACAGACATCGAGTCTCCGTCAAAGTCGGCATTGAAGGCTGAACAGACTAGTGGATGAAGTCGGATCGCCTTGCCTTCAACCAGAATCGGATAAAAAGCCTGGATACCCATACGATGGAGCGTTGGTGCACGGTTCAGAAGCACGGGGTGATCAGATATAATTTCCTCGAGAATATCCCAGACTTCGGGCCGTTCCCTCTCAACCAGCTTTTTAGCCGATTTCACCGTCTGCACATAGCCCTTTTCCTCGAGCTTCATGATGATAAACGGTTTGAACAGTTCCAGAGCCATGTTCTTAGGTAGACCGCACTGATGGAGCTTAAGTTCCGGTCCGACTACAATAACCGATCGGCCGGAATAATCCACGCGCTTGCCCAGCAAATTCTGGCGAAAACGTCCCTGCTTGCCCTTGAGGAGATCGGACAATGACTTCAAGGGGCGTTTGGAATCGCCGCGAACCGAGTGCGTTCTGCGACCATTGTCAAAGAGAGCGTCGACTGACTCCTGGAGCATTCTCTTTTCGTTTCTGAGAATTACTTCCGGTGCGCGGATATCAATCAATTTTTTGAGTCGATTGTTGCGATTGATCACCCGGCGATAGAGGTCATTTAAATCCGATGTCGCGAAACGTCCGCCCTCGAGCGGGACAAGAGGACGAAGATCCGGGGGAAGCACGGGTACATAATCGAGAATCATCCAGTCCGGACGATTGTTCGACTGGCGGAAGGCCTCGACAACCCGCAGTCTCTTGAGGACATCTTTTTTGCGCTGAACCGAGGTCTCGATCTTGGCCTGCGCCCTGAGTTGAATCGAGAGGTCTTCGATGTCGATCTTGGCCAGCAGGTCACGGATTGCCTCCGCGCCCATACGAGCATCGAATTCCTTGTTGGCCTCATTCAATTCGCGATACTCTTCCTCGGTGATAATATCCCGTTCCTTGAACGGAGTATTGCCGGGATCCACCATGATGTAAGCTTCATAGTACAATATTTTTTCAAGGTTGCGCGGTGACATATCCATCAGGTTGCCGATCCTCGAAGGTATCGACTTGAAGTACCATATATGAGATACCGGTACCGCCAGCTTGATGATCCCCATCCGCTCACGACGCACCTTGGAGTGGGTCACCTCGACACCACACCGGTCACAGACGATTCCGCGGAAACGAACCCGTTTATACTTACCGCAGGCGCACTCGAAATCCTTAACCGGCCCGAAGATCCGTTCACAGAACAGGCCCTCGCGCTCTGGTTTAAAGGAACGGTAATTGATTGTTTCCGGTTTGGTCACCTCGCCATAAGACCAGGACGAAATCGTCTCGGGTGAAGCGAGCTGAATTTTGATCTCACTGAAATCCGATGGCTTCCTTGATTGTCTGCCGAAAAGATCTACCACAATCATCCCTCCTAAAATGGGACAAACTTTTCTTTATCTAAGACTCCACCAGCTCGATATCGAGACAGAGTGACTGGAGTTCTTTGACCAACACGTTAAATGATTCCGGAATACCCGGTTCTGGCGGATTCTCGCCTTTGACTATGGCCTCGTAGACCTTGGAACGCCCGGAGACATCATCCGACTTGACAGTCAGAAGCTCCTGCAGAGCATAGGCGGCACCATAGGCCTCCATCGCCCAGACCTCCATTTCTCCGAAACGCTGGCCGCCAAACTGGGCTTTACCACCCAGAGGCTGTTGCGTAACCAGGGAATATGGGCCGATCGAGCGCGCGTGAATCTTGTGATCCACCAGATGGGCCAGTTTTAACATATATATGTATCCAACAGTAATCGGGCTGGAGAATTTTTCACCCGAAAAACCGTCGTAGATTTCGACTTTTCCGCTCTCCGGCAGACCAGCCTTTTTGAGCTCGGCCTTGACTTCCTCGATTGATGCGCCATCAAATACAGGCGTTGAATAGAACTGGTTAAGTACATCCGCGGCCCAGCCCAGATGGGTCTCGAGGATCTGGCCGACGTTCATACGGGAAGGTACTCCGAGCGGATTGAGGATAATATCCACCGGGGTGCCATCTTCGAGATACGGCATATCCTCGACTGGCACGATTTTCGAGATAACACCTTTATTTCCATGACGACCGGCCATCTTGTCACCAACAGACAGTTTGCGCTTGACGGCGACTTTGATCTTGGCCAGTTGCTTGACGCCCGGGGGAAGCTCAGCGCCACGAACGACTTTCTCGATTTCTATTTCGAGCTGACTGCGCTTTTCAGCCACCAGTCTCTCGGTTTCCCGCATCAATTTATCCACGTCTTTATTTACACGGCTTTCCTGACACCAGCCATCCGGAGCCTTGATTTCCTCGATATCGATACCGATGAAGGATTCCTGGCTGAACTTCTGCCCGGCACGAATAACCACCGAATCATCTTCAGCCTTGCGAATCGTATTGGAAGTGTACCCATCCAATAACTCACTCAGTCGTTTGCGACTGAGGTCCTTGATATCATCAACCATCTTACCGTAAGATTTTTTCAAACGAGCCTTCTCGGCCGCTTCTTTTTTCTTGGCTTCCTCGTTACGCTCTTTCCGTGCGAACACCTGGGTGTCGATTACGATCCCTTTAAGACCGGGAGGCGCTTTCAGCGAGGCGTCACGAACATCGCCGGCTTTTTCTCCGAAGATCGCCCTCAAGAGTCTCTCTTCAGGCGAAAGTTCGGTTTCACCCTTGGGAGTTACTTTGCCGACCAGAATATCGCCAGCTTCAACTTCCGAACCGACTGTAACCACACCACGCTCATCCAGATGACGGATCGCGTCCTCGGACACATTGGGGATCTCGCGCGTGATTTCCTCCGAACCGCGCTTGGTATCACGCACCTGGAGTTCGTATTCCTCAACATGAATCGAAGTATAAATATCCTCTTTTACAATTCTTTCAGAGATGATGATGGCATCCTCGAAATTGTAGCCGCGCCAGGGCATGAATGCCACCAGGACGTTGAATCCAAGGGACAGTTCGCCCCCGTGACTGGACGGTCCATCAGCAAGAACATCTCCTTTTTTTATTTTGTCACCCAGATCGACGATAGGTCGATAGTGCACGCAGGTATCCTGGTTGGAGCGTTTATATTTTATCAGCTTATAATCTATCGCTTCACGGTAACCCAGAATATCATCAGTGAATTTTGTCGAAGGCTTGATACG
>WJMC01000162.1 GCA_014728145.1 Candidatus Zixiibacteriota bacterium
GCCTGGTGGTGGATGATGGCCAGGGTCGCGGGATACAACTCTGAGCCACAGCCCCGCCCCATGGGCGATGTCAACAACGATCTGGCTGTCGATGTCAGCGATGCCGTCTATATCGTCAATTACGCTTTCGCGGGCGGACCGGCTCCTGATCCGCTGGCTGTCGGCGATGCCAACTGCGACGAGAGTGTGGACGTCAGCGATGCGGTATATATCATCAATTACGCTTTCGCATCCGGCAACCCTCCCGGTGATCCAGACGGCAACGGTATTCACGACTGCACGTTTTAAAAGAAATCAGGGCTCCGCGGTAAGCGAAATCAGTTTCAGCTTCTCCGCCGGGTACAAACCACCTGCCACTCGTTAAATGGCTGAGATCGCTCCTCCTCAGGCTTGTGAAATTATTCCCTTGAGAGTTGATTTCAGGTCGTAAATATGTTATAATCTCATGTTATTTGAAAGTGTAAATATCGTTGTAACATATACAAGTATAGAGGTCCATTATGAAAATGTTGCTTTCGGGCAACGAAGCTGTTGCCAGAGGAGCCTGGGAAGCGGGAGTGACGATCGCCACCGCTTACCCCGGCACACCTTCGACCGAAATACTCGAAGTGATCGGGATGCTCTGCAAAGAGGATATCTACGCCGAATGGTCTCCCAACGAAAAAGTCGCTTTCGAAGTGGCCATCGGTGGATCATATGCAGGAGCCAGATCCCTGGTCTGTATGAAACATGTCGGTTTAAACGTCGCCGCCGACCCCTACATGACTTTCGCTTATACCGGTGTCAAAGGCGGTTTTGTCGTGGTCTCGGCCGATGATCCTTCCATGCATTCCTCGCAGAACGAACAGGATAACCGTTACTACGCCAAATTCGGAATTATCCCGATGCTGGAACCCTCGGATTCGCAGGAATCGAAAGATCTGCTGATCGATGCTTACGACATTTCCGAAAAGTTCGACACCCCGGTGCTGTTTCGTATGACCACCCGTATATCGCACTCCAAGGGTGTGGTGCACATGGGTGACCGCACGGAGCATGAAACCGACGGTTTCGAGCGCAATATCCAGAAATACGTAATGGTGCCGGGCCATGCCCGTATGCGCCGCAAGGTCGTACTTGAACGCCTTGAAAAACTCAAGGAATTTGCAGATACAACACCGCTGAACAAGATCGAAGAGGGTAAAGGCGGTATCGGTATCATCACCGGCGGTATCTCATATCAGTATGCTAAAGAAATTATGCCGAATGCATCTTTTCTCAAGCTCGGGATGAGCTATCCCCTTCCGGAGAAAAAGATCAAGGAATTCGCCTCGTCGGTGGACAAGCTCTATGTCGTCGAAGAGCTGGAGCCGTTTTACGAAGAACAGATCAAGGCCATGGGTATCGAATGTGACGGCAAGAAATATTTTACTAATTATGGCGAACTCTCCCCCGGCGCGGTCAGCGAAGGTTTTGTCAAGGCTGGTGTGATCTCTGAACGGACACAGGTCTCGATCCCCGGCGAAAAGCTCTTCCCCCGTCCGCCCGTGTTATGTCCCGGATGTCCCCACAGGGGCGCGTTCACGGCACTGAAAAAACTCAAAGTCCCGGTTACCGGCGACATCGGATGCTATACCCTGGCGGCATTGCAACCGATGAGCGTGATGGATACCTGTGTCTGTATGGGTGCTTCGATCGGCAACGCGATCGGAATCGCCAAAGTCGGCAAAGACAAAGGCGCGGTGGCCGCTATCGGTGATTCGACTTTCCTGCACTCTGGAATTACCGGTCTTTTGGATGCGGTTTACAACAAAGCCAATATCGTGGTTCTGCTTCTGGACAATCGTATCACGGCCATGACCGGCGGACAGCATCATCCCGGCACCGGCCAGACCCTGATGGGTGAGGAGACCTTCCAGGTCGATTTCGTCGAACTCTCAAAAGCGCTCGGGGTCAAGGATATCCATACAGTCGACGCCTACGATGTCGATGCCACCAAGAAAACGCTCAAGGCGGCGCTGGAATACGACGGGCCTTCGATTGTAATCACCAATCGTCCCTGCGCATTGATGCCCCACAAGATAAAGGAAACCGCCTACACTGTCCTTCTGGACGAGTGTATCGGATGCAAACTCTGTTTCAAGATCGGCTGTCCGGCGATTGCCGCCGCCGATGAGAAAACTGAGAAAGGCCGGCCCAAGGCAATTATCGATCCGGAACTCTGCACCGGTTGCACGATCTGCGCCCAGATCTGCCCGGTCGACTGTATCGTACGGGTGGACAGCCCGGCAGTGGAAGGAGCCAGAGTATGAAAAACCTGAATATCCTGATAGTCGGTGTCGGTGGCCAGGGAGTTTTGCTGGCTTCCGAAATCCTGTCCGAAGTCGCCATGCAGGCCGGGCTGGATGTTAAAAAGAGCGAGGTCCACGGTATGTCGCAACGCGGCGGAGTGGTGACATCGCATGTCCGTATCGGCGAAAAAGTATATTCACCGCTGATCGACAAAGGTGATGTCGACTGCCTGATGGCGTTCGAGACTTCAGAGGGACTGCGTGCCGCAGACTGGCTCAAAAAAGACGGCACTATCATAAGCTCGATGACCCGCATGGTTCCTCCGATTACGACAACCGGTGATTTCGATTATCCTAAAAATCCGGCTGACCAGATTCGCCGGAAAATCGACGATGCCAAGATCTTTGATGCTGACAAGCTGGCCCAGAAACTCGGCAATGTCCGCCTGGTCAACACGATCCTCTTGGGAGTGCTGTCGACCTCGATGGAAATAGCGGAGGACACCTGGCTGGAAACTATCAAACGGCGTGTGCCAAAGAAATTTATCGATCTGAATGTCGAAGCCTTCAAGGCAGGACGCGAACAGAAATTCAATGTCACTTCGGAGAGTTGATATGCAGGAAGTTGTAGTGGTAATAAATCCCGGTTCTACCTCGACCAAAGTCGCTGTGTACACTCGTGAGGGCGCACTGGCGGAAGAGAATGTAAAACACCCGGCTGACGAGCTTCAAAAGTTCGACATGGTTACCGAGCAATATGAAATCCGTCTGACTGCTATTCGTGAGTTCCTGGAAAGCACGCTGAAGGATGATTACAAGGTCGTCGCGATTGCCGGACGGGGTGCGCCTTTGAAACCGCTTGTGGGCGGAACCTACAAAGTCAACGATGCTCTATTAGAGGATGTACGCTCCTGCAAGTACGCCAACCACGCCTCCAACCTCGGCTCGATTATCGCCAACGAGCTGGCCGGTCAATACGGCGTGCAAGCCTACATTACCGACCCGATCACCACCGATGAGTTCATCCCGGAAGCGCGAATTTCCGGTGTGCCCGAGATCGAACGCAAGTGCCGATCTCATGCCTTGAATATCAAGGCCAACGCACGAGTGGTGGCACAAAAAATCGGCAAGCCGTTAGAAAAGCTAAATTTCGTGGTCTGCCACATGGGTGGCGGTATTTCGGTCTGCGCTCTCAGGGGAGGAAAAGTCATCGATGTCAACGACGCCCTCCTGGGGATGGGTCCGTTTTCGCCCGACCGTGCCGGAGCTCTGCCGATTGGCGGAGTGGTCAAGCTCTGTTTTTCAGGAGACTATTCACAGAAAGAACTCGAAACTAAGTTCTCCAAAAAGAGCGGGCTTCTGGCCTACCTGGGCACCTCCGATTTGATCGAGGTGGAAGAAATGATCGAAAACGGCGATGACAAAGCGAAACTGATTTTTGACGCCATGGCATTCCAGATCGCCAAGGAGATCGGCGCTATGACCGCGGTTCTGAAAAATCAAATCGATGGTATCATCCTAACCGGCGGCATGGCTAACTCACGCCTGCTTCTGGATAAAATCAAAGAACATATTGGATCTCACGGGAAGATCTTCGAACAGCCCGGCGAGCTGGAGATGAAGGCCCTGGCGGCCGGCGCGTTTCGTGTACTGGATAACAAAGAACAAGCTCTGGAGTACAAGTAATGTCTGATGAAATACATTCCGGCCAGGAGATAATATCAGCCGCGCAAAAGCTCTCACAGGATCATAAACCCAAACAGGTAGCGGTTGCGGCGGCTTCCGATGTCGCTGTTTTGGAGGCGGTCTCAGCCGCTGTCAAAAAAGGTATCTGTACATCGGTTCTATGTGGCAACCAGGATACCATAAAAAAAATGGCCGATGAAAACGATATTGATCTGGCCGAGATCGAAATCAAAAACTACACCGATCCGCAGGAAGCCGCCTACAATGCCGTCAAGCTGGCAGACCAGGGTGAAGCGGATGTCATCATGAAGGGTTTCATCTCCACTTCCGGTCTTTTGAAAACCGTGCTCTCGCGCGACTTTTCCCTGCGCGGGCCCAACACTCTCTCCCACACGGCGGTGCTGGATATTCCCGGTTATCATAAGATGATAGGCATCACTGATGGAGGCATGGTGGTCAAGCCCGATTTCGAGACCAAAATACAGATGATCGAAAACAGCGCCATGATCTTCCGCGCGCTCGGATTTAATAAACCCAAAGTCGCTCTCTCCGGCGCGATAGATTATGTCGACGACAACTTCCCGTCAACCCTGTTGAACCAGCGTATCCTGGAGCATTACCGGGCTGGCAAGATCGAGGGTTGCGAGGTCTTTGGACCTCTTACTTTCGATGCCGCCACGAGCAGGGAAGTTGCCCGTTTGCGCGGAATCGAGAGTCCGGTGGCCGGCGATGCGGATATTTTTGTGGTTGACTCGATCGAGGAATGCAATATCGCCAGCAAGGTTATGATCCTGTTTATCAAGGCGATTTTCGCCGGGGTAATCGTCGGTGCCAGGGTACCGGTCTCGCTGGTATCCAGAACCGACAGCGCTCAAAACAGGATGGCATCGCTTTCGATCGCCTGCCTGGTAGCCCATAAAATGCAGAGCGAGGGAGGCAAATAGGATGTTGAATAATTTCGATCAAATTCAGGATAGAGTAAAAAGTGAAGGCAAGAAAAAACGTGTGCTGTTGTGGGGCGCGGATGATCCACACTGGCTCAGGATTTTAACCGACCTGGTCGCAAACGATCAGATCGAAGCAACCGTCCTGGGACATAAACCTCTTACCGACGAAGCTTTCAAAAAGGCAGAAGTCCCCGCCGACAGGCTGGTCTTTCATGAAGCCAACGAGATCAACGAGGCTATCCCCTACATCCAGCAGGCTCTTCGAGAAGACAAAATCGATATCATCGTGCGCGGAACTGTCTGGATCAAGGATTCGCTTTCGGCCCTGTTCAATCGTGACACCGGTTTCCGTAAGAAGAAGCAGGTAATCTCGGCGGTATCATGCCATTATGTCAAAGATATCGATCGCCTTTTGATAGTCACTGATCCGGTCGTCAATCCAGTACCGGACCTGACCCGTAAAATTGCGATAGTCAACAACGCGGTTGCCTTTGCCCACAAACTCGAAGATGACAATCCCAAAGTTGCTCTTCTGGCGGCGGTAGAGACGGTCTACCCCGTAATGCAACACACGATCGAGGCGGCCGCGGTAGCCAAAATGAACGATCGCAACCAGATCAAGGGGTGCCTGGTCGACGGTCCCCTCTCGATGGACTGTGCCGTTATCGAACGAGCCGCCAGGGCCAAGGGTGTTACCGGCGAAGTCGGCGGAAACGCAAATATCCTTGTCGCTCCAAATATTGAGACTGCCTACGGTATGAACAAAGCCTTTACACGCTTCGTAGGTGCGCCCTCTGGATGCGTGGTTATCGGCGGGAAAGTTCCGCTCGCCATGGCATCAAGGGCAGACAGTTACGAGACTAAATTGAATTCAATCTATCTGGCGATGCTGTCATAAATGGTTACTAAAAAACCAAAGAAAAAACGGGGATGCTTTTCAGGTTTTTTCGGCTTTTTAATCCTGCTAATCATCTTGTATTTTGGATGGCAGTGGCTTTCCGGCCTGGGATCGGCAAAATTCGAGATTTCATCGCTTGAAGCCCGTCTTAAAACCGACCGCGAGGGAATCCCCAGAGATAGTACGATCTTAGTCGAGATGACCCTGGTCAATCGTGGCAGTCAGCCCGGACAGTTCGTGCTGGATCGGGACAGCTACGATGAAGCCCGTCAGCTTGAAAACCTCGAGGCCGGGAAAGTGTGGACTTTTAAGACCGAACTCCACTACCCTGGGATCGATCAATGGATTACCATAGATAATGCCGACAACTGGGGAGGCGACAAAATCACTCCCGGCGCGCTCGAGATCACTCTCGATAAAAACGCTGAACTCAGCCTGAGCTTCTATATCAAGAGCAGTCGTGGATGGCGGGTGCGCATGCCCGAACATATTCCCGCAGGAATTGACAACCGTAGCGTAGCTGACCAGTTGCAGGTCAGTATAATCTCGCCTGCTGGTAATATTACCAGTTCCAGCAAGATCATGTTGCAGTAGCGAATTTCACAATCCACTCACGCTTTGCCAATTCATTTCTCATGCAACAAAATCCGGCTGAATTCGTCTCATATATATAAAAAAACGATGAGAATGGGCGTATGTTAGTAAAAGTAGTCACCGCACAGCTTCCGATCGGCGAGGATTTATCCCTGGCCGACAAGATCCACATATTCAAGCGCAAACCGGATTTCGTCTGTCTGCCGGAATACTTCTTTATGCCACCGGGGGCGCGGGACTATTCGCTGTATGCCTCAAGTCTTCATATCAACCAAAAGAAACTCGAACGCCTCTCCCGGGAACTGGACACTACCCTGATCGGCGGAACGCTGGTGGAACGCAATTCAGACGGCTTCTACAATACCGCCTACGTTTTTTCACGCGGTCGCCAGATGGCAACCTACCGCAAGAAGTACCCGACCGAGGGCGAAAAATCACGCGGAATCATTCCCGGCAGGAAGCTGATATCTTTTGAGATAAACGGTCTCAAAGTCGGTATACTGATCTGTGCCGATGTGCTTCACCGGGAAAGCTTCGAACTGCTGGCGGGTATGGATGTCGATCTCGTGTTTATTCCCACGGTGTCACCACTTCGTGCCGATGACAGTTTGTCGGACAAGAACTTACGTGATGAGAAAATATTTCTAGAGGGGTCCCGGACCGCGAATGCGTTCATGATCAAGACCTGCGGATTGGGGACGCTGTTTGGCAAACCGTTAAACGGCCGTTCACTGATCGCCTCACCCTGGGGGATCCTGTGGAAAATCTCTCCCGACAATGAACAGCATCCCCATATACTCAGCCATATCCTCGATATCGATGAACTGCATGAATTCAGGCGCAAAGCGATGATCAACGAGCTTGTCGGGAAAATTAAACCATTCTCCTGAATCACAGGAACTACCGGCTTGCCCGGAACTTAAAACTTATATATACTTAAATCCGCATGGAGGTGTGATTGATCAGCTATGAAACGATAGCCCGATGTCTCGATATCCTGCTCTCAGCCGGGGCAGACTACGCCGACTTGTTCGCGGAGAAAGGCCGTTTTTTCTCCTCCGAGTCTGATGACCGTAAGATTTCCAGCTCGATCCATCACCAAATCGGTGTCGGTATAAGAGCAGTCAAAGACAATGTCGATTACTACATGGTCTGCGAGAACTTCGCACCGGACAACCTGATCCAGACCACCAGCCTGCTGGCCTCCGGCATCAAGATTTCAGCCTCCGGCCATTCGGTCAATCTCTCGCCCGGTTTCAGGCCGTTGTTTTACAAGCCGGAGACAAACCATTCGCAGGTTGAAACGGAAAAGAAACTGGAGATACTGAAAAAAAGCGAGGATATAGCCTGGCATAGTTCGAAAAAAATCAAGCAGGCCACTATCCGCTACGCCGATTTCGAACGTAACATCCAGTTCGCCTCGACTGCCGACGAGGAAGTCCTCGAGCACAAGCTGGCGCTGGTTGAATTTATGGTGTTTGTCTATGCCGGTGACAATGGTGAACGTCAGCTCGGATGGAACGGGCGCTCTTTCTATCGCGGGTTGGAAGCGTTGGTCGGCGAGGACAGCCCGGAAAGTATCGTCCGAAAAGCTTGTACTCAAGCGGAAGTGATGCTTGAGGCCAGGGATTGCCCGGCCGGGGAAATGCCGGTCGTGTTTGCTCCGGGCTCCAACGGTGTTCTTTTTCATGAGTCCTGTGGCCACGGTATGGAGGCTGACCTGGTCCAGAAAGGCAGTTCCTTTGCCGGGATGCTGAACCATAAGGTCGCCTCTGACAAAGTCACGATCCGTGATTCAGGATTGATATTCGGCTATCCGGGTAGCTACGCGTTCGATGATGAGGGTGTCGACTCCCAGGAAACTACTCTGATCGAAAACGGCAGGCTGGTCAATTACATTCACTCGCGCAATACCGCACGCCAGATGAAGATGTCGCCGACCGGTTCCGGACGCCGTCAGTCACTCGCCTTCCCTCCCATGCCGAGAATGAGAAATACCTATATAGTGGCTGGTAATGATGATCCAGAGGAAATCATTCGTTCGACTAAGAAAGGCCTGTACGCGGTCGATGTCGGATTCGGAGGTGAAGTCGATGTCGTCACCGGCAGGTTCATCACCAGCATTGTCCTGGGCTACATGATAGAGGACGGCAAACTGACTTACCCGGTCAAAGGCGCGACTATCACCGGATTGGGAATTAAGGCACTCCAGGACATCGATATGGTCGGTAACGACCTGGTCATGGATCCCTCTCCCGGCAGGTGCGGAAAGGGGCAGGATGTACCGGTCGGAGTCGGGATGCCGACTATCCGGGTGAAGAAGTTGTTAGTCGGCGGCAAAGGAATGGCAATTTAGGAAGATGAGATATGTTCCATAGCAAGTTTGCCGAAAACCTTATCAATATTGCCCTCGAGGCCGGCGCTGATTCAGCCGAGGTGTATCTTTCCGAGAAGACGGAAACCGAGATAACGGTCGCCAACAGTCGGCCGGAATCTGTCAATATTAAAACCGATAACGGTTTCGGGCTGAGAATTTTGGTCGAATCCAAACTCGGATTTTATTCTTCCAATAAGTTCGAAGAGCTGGGAGTTGTCGAAAACGTCCGTCAGCTGGTCAAAGCCTCCCGGTTCCATACTCCGGACCCGTATAATTACATACCCGATCCACAAATCCAGACATTAAGTGGCATAAATGAGGTTTTTGATCCGACTATAATCAGGATCCCCCTCACCGAAAAAATCGAAAAGGCGATCGAAATAGAAGAAACCGGCAGGAGTTTCGACGATCGCATCCAGGGTTTTATCTGGCTTCAATACGGAGACATGACCGAACGTTACCGGATTATAAATTCCGCCGGTCTTGATGTAAATTCGGCAGGAAGTATCTGCTACGGTTTCGGTTACTGTTACGCGACCGATCATGACAGCTCTCAGACCGGCCGCTACGCGCGCGCTTATGGTCGCTTCGACCAGTTCGATTCGGAGCTGATCGGTCAGCAGGCCGCCCGCTATGCTTTAAGATCTCTAGGTGCGAAGACATTTGATGGTGCTGTCATGACTGCCATGCTCCCGCCCGAAACCGGCATCCACCTGATGCACGCGCTGTTCAGCATGATCGAAGCGGATTCGATCCAGAAAGGAAAATCACCGTTTCGCAAAAAGCTGGGCAAAAAGATAGCCTCCAGCCCAGTTACCATCATCGACGACGGCACCCTGCCAGGAGGGCTCTCGACCAGGCCCTATGACTCAGAGGGTATTCCCTGCTCCCGGACGGTCGTGGTCGAAAACGGTGTGCTGAAAAATTATCTCTATGATTCATATACGGCCCGCAAGGGACGCACTCACTCGACCGGTAATGCTTCCCGCTCTGGGTATCATGATCGCCCGCATATCCAACCGACCAATTTCTACCTCGAGGCCGGATCGCAATCGCCGTCAGAGATCATGAAAAATATCAGCAGGGGAATTCTAATTACGGAACTTTCCGGTCTTCATGCCGGTATCAACCTGGCGACCGCCGACTTTTCAGTACCGGCCAAGGGGATCCTGATCGAAAATGGTGAGCTCGGAAGCCCGGTAGAAAATATCTCGATTTCCGGAAATCTCTTTGACTTTTTGAATAATATAACAGATATAGGCAATGACCTGTCCTGGGAGCCGATCGACGGAATGATCGGTACTCCGACATTTGTCGTGGAGGAATTGAAAATTGTCGGGAAAAAATAATCGGACCGCTGAATCGCAGAAAGAAGCCAACGACCGCAAACGCGTTCTTGGAAGTGAATGGGAGGACTGGGACGGTTCGGTCGTCGAAGATTTTGAGGATACCAAAAAGAAGCTGTTCTTATGGGTTTCGGTGTTTGCTGTCTTTGCGATTGTCGGCGTGGTCTGGCTCTTCTTCTGGTTGATTCATCCTCGCCTGATCGAAATCTCATCGCTTCTGGCCGAGCTGGTCGAGTATGCCGTGTGGGGCTTCGCGCTCATAGCCATATTATGGCTGAGCCTGTTCGTGATCTGCTCGATTTTCAATTTGCGGATGTTCGCCCCGCTGGTTTTGGTGCCCAAAGTAATTAATTTCGTGTTGAACCTGACCCTGGCTGTGGGACAGTTTGCCGGGATACCCCGGGACAGGATAGTCAATTCGTTTCTGAAGGTCCACAATATTGTATTGAAGCTGAAGCGCAAAAATCTCAACCCGCAGGAGTTGTTGGTATTGCTTCCGCGCTGTCTGCGCCGGGACAATTTCGTGAAACTGCGCAAGCTGAGGGAACGTTATAATTTCCAGATGTTCACGGTTGGTGGAGGCCAGCAGGCCCGGTTGAGAATTAAAAAGGCAATGCCGCGCGCGATTATTGCGGTCGCCTGTGAACGTGACCTGTTGAGCGGTTTTGTCGAGGTCAATCCCCGTATTCCGGTCATCGGCCTGCCCAACAGGCGTCCCGAAGGACCGTGCCTGAACACATATATCGACATCAACCAGATCGAAGCGGCGATTAAGTCGGTACTCTACGGGGAGAGATAATTCCCTTGTCCAACAGCATTATAAGTTGCCACGACTTCAAAAATTTATATATTTGAATGAAAATAAATCGCGTTCAAGATACGGAGGCATTTCTATGAAACTGAATTCCTACGAAAAAGACGGCGTTCATGTGGTGGAAATCAAAGGCCAGCTAATGGGCGGTCCCGATACAGGTGAGTTGGATGAGAAACTGTATTCGATTATCGGCCAGGACAAGAAAAAGGCTGTCGTAGATCTCAAAGACTGTGACTGGATCAATTCCTCCGGCCTGTCGATTCTGATCCATCACTACAAGAAGTTCCGTGACGCCGGCGGTGAGTTGAAACTCGCCAGCCTGACAAATAAAGTCGAGCGGATTATGGTCATCTCCCGCCTGACCGAGGTCTTCGATGTGCACGATTCTATCGACGATGCCGTCAAAGCGTTCTAAGAGTATTCAATTACGATAAGCCGACCAGCAATAAAAAAAGCCCCTCTATATTGAGGGGCTGATTTTTTGGGTAATATAGAAAGGCTTACTCGCCACCCTCCTGCTGTTGCTGTTGTTGCTGTTGCATCTGCTTCATCTGCTCCAAAACCGCCGGATCGGCTTTCAATGAATCCGGAGGAGGTGTAAACAGGGAATCATGCAACTCAGGATTGATTTCGATATTATTGACCACCATCATGATCCTCTGACCCTGCTGGAGGATAGTCATCTTGTGGGGGAACTCGAGACCATCGACCTCTTTGTACTTGGCATACAGCATGCTGACATTGGGATTGGTTTCCTTTAAAAGATGATAGTTGTCCTTTGAGAAATAGAGATGGGTAGTGTCACCGATAGGCTTGATGTACTCAACTTTGTAACAGTCACTGCCCTTGACCGGCTCCTCGCCCAAAAGCGTCATCTTTCCGCCACGCTCCTTGTAATCGAGATAGGGATTGATACGGGCCTGCTCGATGCTCCGTTTCAGGTCTTCACCATCCATGAAGATAAAACCTTCTACCATCGGAACCTTTTGCCAGGCCTGCTCGCCGTCGGTGCCATTGATGATCTCGAACATGTCGCTGGAAAACTTCATATACGACTGGGCAGGTTCACGATTGGCGATAAAGATATCGAAAGGCATCTGTTGCATAAACGCCTTGCCTTCCATTTTCATGCTCTTGACATTTTTGTGTGTGTCGATTCCACCGGTGTTTTCGAGGTACTTGGTAATGATCTCATCGGCAGTCATATCGGCCACGGCAACTGAACCGGCAAACAACGCGATTATAACCGCGATAACTGCAATACTCAGTTTTCTCATAGTCTCTCCTTGTTTATTGAATATACCTGCGGATTATGTTTTTATTCACTCCTCCCCTTACTTTACCATATTATGTGATTTTTGAAGCAATGTTCCAACTATTTTTTTGTTAAAGCTGTGTAAGCTGAGCCTGGCATAAGTTATTTTTTCTTCCTGGGATTGTGAATGCTGAGGCCATGGACATCGTGAACAGCTTCCATAATCGCCTCAGACAACACCGGGTGGGCATGGAAAGCATTACCCAGCTCTGTCGCAGTCAGTCCCACACGAACCGCCAGCGCGCATTCATGGATGAGTTCCGTAGCATGAGCTCCGATTACGTGAACGCCCAAAACCTTATCGTTTTTGGCATCCGCGATCACCTTCACCAATCCCTCGATCTCGTTTTCGGCCATAGCCTTGCCCAGAACACGGAAGAGAAACTGCCCGGTTTTGATATCGATACCCTCTTTTTCCGCCTGCTGTTGCCTGAGACCGACCGAGGCCACCTCCGGTTTGGTGAAGATCGCATTGGGTACACCGGCGTAATTGATCTCGGTTTCACGACCGAGGCAGTTTGCTGCTGCCACTGCGCCCTCGGCCGAAGCTGTATAAGCCAGAAGCCATTTCCCGGCCACATCGCCGATAGCATAGATATTGGAAAGATTAGTACGCATCTTAGAATCGACTCTGATCGAACCGTTGTCGTTGGTCTCTATTCCCAGCTTCTCCAAGCCGATATCCCGGGTGTTGAACCTGCGACCGATCGAAACCAGCGCTTTCTCCGCACCGATCATCTTGCCGTCATCGAGCTCAGCCTTGACACCTTCACCAGTACCCGTAGCGATCTTTTCGACCTTACGGCCCAGGTGGAACTTGATCTTGTTTTTCTTGAGTTCCCGTTCCAGTGTCTTGGAGATATCGATGTCTTCCAACGGCAAAGCGTGCTCCAGAAGTTCGACCATCGTAACTTTGGTCCCCAGAAGGCTCATCAGAAAAGCGAACTCGCATCCAATCACCCCCATACCGATGATCAGAAGCGATTTGGGCGGGTTCTGAAGCGTGACCATATCATTGGAGGACAGTATATATTCGCTGTCGAGCGGGAATGCGGGTATGCTCAGTGGTGAACTTCCGGTGGCAATTATAGTCGATTCGGCCTCGATCTTCTGCCCGGAACCATCCGCCTTCTCGACTTCGAGCGTATGCGGATCGGTCAGGCGTCCATGGCCCTCGACCAGATCGATGCCGTATTGACCGAAAATATCACCGATCCCCTTCACCAGGTTGTCGACGATTTTGTCCTTGCGGCTCATCATGGCCGGCCAGTCGACTGACACTTCACCCGCAAGCCTGATACCCCAGCGCGCGGCGTTCCGCATCTTTTTATACAGAGTGGCTGTAGCGATCATGCTCTTGGTTGGAATACAGCCCCAGTTAAGGCACACCCCGCCCAGTCTCTCATGCTCGATACAGGCCACTTTGGCCCCCAGCTGGGCGGCACGGATCGCGGCCACATAACCGCCGGGGCCTCCCCCCAGAACAGCCAGATCGTATTTCTCAGACATCTCGTTCCCTTTCCCTGCTGTGTTTACAATTCGTTTTCCAATAAACAGGTATAACAGCTGAAGCTGTCGAGATGTTTGCGAAAATGGAGTTTTTTGGTAAAATGTCAAGCACGAGGAGAAAAAAGAAAGAAGGAGGGGAAAGCTGTCTGGCTACTTTAATTTTTGTGGGACCTATGGCACAATAGGATATTGACAGAAAAAATGGACACATTTTACTTGGACAGTAGCCCCAAAATGAGGAGAGGAGTCCCTCATCGCTGAAAGACTCCTATCATCCCCTCCTCTTCGTACCCTATCACCGCCATGTAAAAGAGTAACTGACTTCACGCTATTAATAAGCATTGACTGTGCCAAAAACCAAGAGCGTATATAAAAACTATTCTATCTTCTTGTAGATCATGGGTTATATCTTCTTACTTGAAGTTGCACATCAGATTACCGGGACCAACGCATATCGCAGAAACTGCGCAATATTTCACGCACCGCAATACGTAAGTCCGTATATCACTATATTACAACATTTTACAACGTCGCAATAGATGCGCCTACATATTCAAACATATCGCAGTTTCTGCGACAGCATCCCCGGGTCAAACTGATGTATCAAAAGCAACAGGCGGTTTGTCCACAGACTTACACTCCTTTCTGAAAAAGATTGACTTGATCCCGACAACTGCTTTTATTTGCCTGCATAATGAATTGGCCCAATCGACTGACACTGACCCGCATCATGCTGGCACCTGTTTTTATGATCTTCTTTTTGATCGAAGGTGTCTGGCCGAGGCTGATTGCCCTGATCATCTTTATAATCGCCGCTATAACCGATATGGCAGACGGCTATATCGCCCGCAAGTACAATATCGTCACAGGGTTCGGCAAGTTTATGGATCCCCTGGCGGACAAGATCCTGGCCTCCATCGCCCTCATCTCGTTTGTTATGCTGGGATATTGCAAAAACTGGATGGTGCTCCCGATTATTATACGGGAGTTTTTCATTATGGGTCTCAGGTCGCTGGCGGCCTACAAAGGTATGGTGATCACTCCCACCTGGTGGGCCAAGCTGAAAACCTTCATGCAGATGACAGTAATCGGTATAATCCTGCTCTATATCAACCTGCAGACATTTGTTCCTGCCCTGGGTGGAAACTGGGGGATTCTGACAGATCCGCAGGTGTTTTTCTATATCGATATCCTGGTCTTTCTGGCCATGTTTGTAACAGTCGCTACAGGACTCGACTATCTCGTGAAATATTTCTATCTTTTCCGGAACGTGGTGAAATGATGAAGGCTTTTCTGGTTAAAGCGATCGCGACCGGTTTCGGATTCGGCTACCTCAGGCCGTTTGCCGGGACATGGGGTACTATCCCCGGTTCGTTGCTGTGTTTTCTGATATTTCCTCTCGGTCTGACCTTTCAATTGGCTTTTATTGCTGTTATATTCATACTCTCGATCTGGTCGGCGGGCGAGGCTGAAAAGCTCTTCGGCCATGACGCCAAAAAGATCGTAATCGATGAGATCCTGGGAATGGCGGTCACCATGTTGCTGGTACCTGATCCAACTGACTGGCGTTATTATGCGATCGGATTCGTGCTGTTTCGTGTTTTCGATGTAATCAAGTTGCCGCCGGCACGTCAGGCCGAAAGTCTGCCCGGTGGATGGGGCGTTACAGTCGATGATTTCGTGGCCGGGATCTATGCCAATATCGTTTTGCAAATTCTTGCGAGGTATGTTCTTACGTTTTGAAAGCTGAAATTATAACCATAGGCGATGAAATCCTTCTGGGCCATGTGGTCGACACCAACGCCGCCTATATCGCCGATCAGGTTTCCGCGGTCGGAGTCGACCTGTCACGCATAATCACTGTTGGAGACGGCGACCGCCGGATAATCGAAGCCTTAAAAGAATCGCTCAAGCGGTCTGACCTGGTGATCACGACAGGGGGGCTGGGGCCGACCGATGATGACCTGACCAAGCTGGCTTTATGTCATGCTTTCGACACTAAACTGGTTTTTAACCAGAAACTGATGGATTTAATCGACAGGCGTTATCGACGTCGCGGTCTGAAGATGCCGGAACTGGTGCGCGACCAGGGTGAACAGCCCGAAAGCGCTACGTTGTTTCCAAACCCGATCGGGTCCGCGGTCGGTATCCTGATGGAGCGCGACAGCAAACGGACGATTTCGCTTCCGGGTGTACCGCAAGAGATGAGAGCGATTATGGAGCAATCGGTGATTCCCTATATCCAGAATCTTCATCATGGTTACAACGTCATCTTCCGCAAGATTCAGACATTCGGGACATTCGAGGCTTATATCACTGATATGCTCAAAGAGCATGAATTCCGTCACGACGGAGTCGAGCTGGCTTATTTACCATCGCTTAAAGGCGTTGTTGTACGGCTGACCTATCGCGGGCGAGACCGCGAAGCCGGTCAGTCCCTGCTGGATCAGTATTCAGGCAGGCTGAAAAAAATTCTTGGTGATTACCATGTTTCCGATGACGGTCGTGATCTGGTCGAAACCACCGCCCGACTCCTGACCGAAAAAAGGAAGACAGTCTCGACGGCCGAATCCTGCACCGGGGGGATGATCTCGTCTGCCCTGACCGATCTGTCAGGATCCTCGGCTTACTTCACCCAGGCCGCGGTCACATATTCCAACGAGGCCAAGATGAAAGTCCTGGGTGTGCCGGAGCAGGTACTGATCGATCATGGCGCGGTCTCCGAAGAAACTGTGCGCTGTATGGCTGTGGGTATGCGCAGGCTGGCCGGAACCGACTACGCTCTCGCCGTCTCCGGCATTGCCGGCCCCACAGGCGGTACCGGAGATAAACCCGTCGGCCTGATCTATATCGGTCTGGCTGATGAAGATGGTGCCGAGGTCTGGCGTCATGTCTTCGGCAAAGACCGCGATATCAACCGCCGCAGGACGGTCTACCACGCTCTCAATCACCTGCGAATGAAACTTCTGAAAGGATAGTCATGCGCTGTTTTATCGCTGTAAAGATATCGGCTGAGCAGAAAGATCGAATCGCCTCCATAATCGATGATTTCCGGCGCGAGGATGTCCGCGTCAAATGGGTCAAGCCGGAGAACCTGCATGTCACCCTCAAATTCCTGGGAGAAGTCGATGAACACAATCTGCCGGATATGTTCTCGGCCCTCGAAAAGTCATTGACATCCTGTAAAGAATTCGATTTTTCATTGAAGGGCCTGGGATGTTTCCCCAATCGTCGCCGTCCGCGGGTGATCTGGGTCGGAATCGACGAGGGCGCGCCTGAACTGAAGAAGCTGGCCGGAGATATCGACAGGACGATGCAGGAATTTGGTTTCAAGCCCGAAAAGCGGGGCTTCTCGGCTCATCTGACGATCGGACGTGTCAAAGACCCGCGCGGGATCGAGGTCTTGACAAATCGCTTCGATGATATTAAATTTGTGAGTGATTCGTGTACAATTGATGAAATTGTCTTTTATCAGAGCATCCTCAAGCCAGAGGGACCGACATACGTACCGCAAAAGCGAATAAAACTTCAGGTGAAATAAATGAAAGGCAGATTATGGCAGATGATAAATTAGCCAAGGAGAAAAGCAGGGCAATCGAAGCGGCCATGAGCCAGATCGAACGGCAGTTCGGCAAAGGCTCGATTATGCTGATGGGCGACAAATCCCGAGTCCAGGAAGTGCCGGCGATTTCCTCCGGTTCGATCACGCTCGATATCGCTTTGGGCATGGGCGGATTTCCACGCGGACGGGTGGTCGAAATCTATGGTCCGGAAGCTTCCGGCAAAACCACTCTGTCACTGCATGTGATCGCCGAGGCCCAGAAGATGGGCGGAATTGTGGCGTTCATCGATGCCGAGCATGCTTTCGATGCCAGCTACGCCAAAAAACTGGGTGTGGATATCGACAACCTGCTGATCTCACAGCCGGATACCGGTGAACAAGCTCTCGAGATCGCCGAAACACTGGTACGATCCGGCGCGATCGACTGTATCGTGGTCGATTCGGTGGCGGCGCTTGTCCCCCGGGCTGAGCTTGAGGGCGAGATGGGCGACTCGCACATGGGACTGCAGGCACGGTTGATGTCGCAGGCCTTGCGCAAACTGACCGGGACTGTCTCGAAGTCGAAGGCTTGTTTTATTTTCATCAATCAGATCCGGATGAAGATCGGCGTGATGTTCGGCAATCCGGAGACCACCACCGGCGGTAACGCGCTCAAGTTCTATTCCTCGGTCAGGCTGGATATCCGTCGGATCGCGGCCATTAAGGAAGGTTCCGAGATGGTCGGATCGCGTACTCGTGTACGTGTGGTCAAAAACAAGCTGGCACCGCCCTTTAAGGAAGCCGAGTTCGATATCATCTATGGTACCGGTATCTCGCGCGAGGGCGAGCTTCTGGACCTGGGCGCACATATCGGCGTGGTCGAAAAATCGGGCGCATGGTATTCCTATTCGGGCGAACGTCTGGGCCAGGGACGCGAAAACGCCAAGGCCTACCTGGCGGAACATACCGATATCCGCGATAAGATCGACCGGGCTATCCGCGAGAAGTATAAGCTGGTAGAGTCGGAAGAAGAACCCACACCCGAAGAAGAAACCACCCCCGCACCCACAACCACCGGCAAGAGCAAGTAGATAATATATATACAGGCAGGATCGATGTGATCCTGCCTTAAAAAACCATGTTTTTAAAACTAGTTATAACATTAATACAAATCTTTAATCTTGTATCTGGTCCAATTGGTGGGATATGGCTTATTCTAGTTGGTGAATGGAGACTTGTCATATTAGGAATTGTATTAGGTATAGGTATGCCATTGATGTATTCAATTATTCATGTACCTTTGATGGGATTAACATATCTAAGCACCACTTTCGCCAAAAAAGGGAAGATAAAATCTGGAACAGCGATGTATTTTATAAATATGATTATTGAGTATTTAATCATCGGAGCATGGATATCAGGTGTGTTTTTGTTTTACATAAATTCTGCGAGTATTGGTAATGAGATACCATATATGATTTTCGTATATTCAGTTGCTATTGGGCCATTAGCATTTATGTCTAGTAAAGACAGCGATAGAAGCATAGCGAATGCAATAGCCATTTTGCTAGCACAAACATGCTATATTGCTTGTGTAATATTACATGTTGTAAGAGGAGCAGACAGATTGATCATTGTTGTAAATGCTGCTCTATGCGTTATTGCAAGTGTTTGCATGGCATATATTTTCTACAGCTCAGTTGTAGAACAAAATGAATATGATGACTATTTTAAAAGAGAGAATATAAGAGAAGATTATTAGGTAAACTAATACATGTATTTAAAAACAACCTTATTATATAGTTACATCGAATCTATTTATAATTGTTACTTTTAGATAAGGATTCAAATTCATGGATTATGATTTTCTTCATCAAGCCGTTTTTCCAGTTTTTATTCGGAAGGAAGAAAATGGAGATCATAAACTTTTATTCACAGGAACTGGCTTTTTTATTGAAATTAACAGTCAGCTGATTTTCATTACTGCTTCTCATGTTGGAATTCAATTTGGAAGAGAAAAAAGAGACCAATTAATTGTTGTCGAATATGTGGGTAATAAAAAAGGTGCAGAAAGAATTCTAAAAGGAATTTCGTTTATTAATAGCAAGTATGACATATCGGCGTATGTAATAGATTCGAAAGATCTAGAAAAATTTAAGGAAAAACCTAGAGGATTTAAAGTACTCCTATCTGAACTTAGGCCTCTAGAGCAAGTATTTACTTTTGGATTTCCTTTCACCCAAATGGAGGAAAATGTAGCTAGGATAAGACCAATTTACCAAATTGGATATATTAACAGGATTATTTTTCAAGAAGAAATTATTAAACTAGTTAACAAATGTTTCGAAAAGAATTATCAGCTTGATTTCCCAAGTTTTCCTGGAATTAGTGGCGCTCCTTTGTTGGTAAGAAGAGGAATAGACATGTTTGTAGGTGGAATGATTTATGGTAAACTTCAAACAAGCTATTTAACAGGACCTATTGAGATGGAAGAGGAGCACTTACTGGAAAAAAATCTTGTAACACGACATGAGGTTAGAAATCAATATGAGTTTGGATTAGCATGTGACTATACCAGTATATTTAGTTTAGCATCAGAAGCTTTAAGTAAGCTTAAAAACAAGACTAGTGGAAAATTAACTCAAGATAAATAACCACAAATTAAAACACTCACGGACGGATGCACCATCCTCTTCAGAAGTGGGTTTCTTTTCCGTCAGGTAAGATACCTGACGGCACATATTGATCGCGGCAGATTTGGGCATCTGCCGAGCACAGAATAGTAAAATCTCCAAAGCAAGATTTAACCTGCTGACTATTTCGGGAAGAGTAC
>WJMC01000163.1 GCA_014728145.1 Candidatus Zixiibacteriota bacterium
GCGATATTGGCGGTGTTGGCATCCGCGCCGTCTGTAATAACCTGGACTGCGGCGGTTTTGCCCTGCTTGATCTTTTCTGTCAGGTCTGAAGGAAGTACCAACGCGATGCGGATTTCGCCCAGTTCGATAAGGCTGTCGATCTGTTCCTGGCGTTCTAAACTGTAGCGGTGGTCGAAATATCCGCTGGAGACGAAGTCACGAACCAGCCCCCTGCTCAGGCTCGAGTTGTCATAATCCAGAACCGCAAAGGGAATGTTCTTGACATCGAGCGTGATAGCGTAACCGAACAAAAACAGGAGTATCATCGGCAGTACAAACGCCAGCGCCAGAGATCTCGGGTCGCGCATGATCTGTATGACCTCTTTGCGGGTCAGGGCGTAAATCCTGCTGAAGCTCATCTCAGGCTTCCTCCCCGGTCAGGTTAATGAAAACATCCTCGAGCGAAGGACGGGCCTCTTCCAGGTGCTCGAACACGATCTCGCAGTTTTCGAGAAATCTCCGGGCGGAATCGAGGTCGCTGTTTTCATCGAGTGTGATATGAAGCGCGCTCCCGAATACAGTTGCTTCTCGAACTTCAGCTTTACCTTGAAGTACCTGGAGCGTGTTCAGCAGGTCATCGGTTTTGAACTGGTAGATTTTACCACCGGCGAAATCGTTTTTGAGATCCCGGGGCGTTCCGACCGCCCGCAACTGCCCGGAGAATATCATCGCCACCCGGTCGGCATGTTCGGCTTCGTCCATGTAATGAGTGGTTAAGAAGACGGTTGTGCCCCGCTGTGATGCGCTGTAAATAATATCCCAGAAGCCCCGCCGTGCCATAGGATCCACTCCCGCTGTGGGTTCATCCAGAAATAAAATCGGCGGATCGTGGAGCATTGCGCATTCCAGCGCAAGTCTCTGCTTCAGCCCCAACGGAAGGGAGGCTGTAACTTCACTGCGAATGCGCCCGATTGGAGTGGTATCGAACAGGACTGCGGTCTTTTCCGCCAGGTGTTTTTCCGAAACGCCGTAGATACCACCGAAGAAGCTGATGTTTTCGGACGGGGTCAGATCATTATATAGTGAGAATTTCTGTGACATGTAACCGATATTGAGTTTGATCTTCTCTGCTTCACGGTAAATATCGAAACCACCCACTTTGCCCGAACCGGATGAGGGACGCAGAAGGCCGGCCATCATCTTGATCGTGGTCGATTTACCGGCACCGTTAGGACCCAGAAACGCAAAGACCTCCCCGCTTTTTACCTCGAGACTGATCTGGTCGACCGCCGTAAAATCTCCGAAGCGGCGAGTCAGGTTTTCGATTTTCAGAGCGTATTCATTCATTACTAACCAGGTGGATGAAGAGATCCTCGAGTTCCGGTTCGATCCGGTTGGGCTGACCGCTGACAAGGTCTTCTTTCTGCAATTCATGTATTATCTTATCTATACCATTATCTCCGGCAGGTGAGACATGCAGTTTGTTGCCGAACATCACTGCAGAGCGCACCAGATGATTCTGTTTTAGAAGCTCTTTAGCTCTCCTGCTGTTCGGGCTGTAAATCTCGTAAAGGCTACCCTTCCACAGGGCTTTAATATCGTCGGGTTTGTCGCAGGCCAGCATCCGTCCCTCGTTCAAAAGCAGTACGCGATCACCCCGTTCGGCCTCGTCCATAAACGGTGTGGCCACCACGATAGTGACACCCTGTTGTTTGAAATCGGAGAGAATATTCCAGAAAGTCCGGCGTGAATACGGGTCGACACCGTTGGTAGGCTCATCCAGAAGCAAAACCCTGGGTCGATGAAGCAGGGCGCAGGCCAGGCCCAGTTTTTGTTTCATGCCGCCGGACAGCTTGCCGGCAAGGCGTCGCGAAAACCTTTCCAGGCCGGAGAATTCGTACATTCTTTTCAAAATTGAGGCTTTGTCTTTGCCCGGAAGACGATAGAGACTGTAGAAAAAGTCGAGGTTTTCCTGAACGGTTAAGTCCTCGTAGAGGCCGAATTTCTGGGGCATATATCCGAGGTGAGGTTTGGCCAGTTCAGCTTCACGATCGATTTCGCAATCCAGAAATCTGACCTGACCGGATTCGAACGGCATGATTCCCGCCAGTATCCGAAGCAGGGTGGTCTTGCCGGCACCGTCGGGTCCGACCACGATAAACATCTCGGCCTGGTTGACCACAAAGCTGAGATCCTCCAGCACATGGTGATCGCCGAAGGTTTTATTCAAACTCTCGACCTGTATCGGGTTGGAGCCTGGCACATCGACCTCGCGCGGATTTTATTCGTTTACATAGATAATGACATCAGCCGGCAGACCCGGTTTGAGGCGGTGCTCTGGATTGGGCAGGGAGATCCTGAGCTCGAATACCAGCTTGACTCGTTCCTCTTTGGTCTGGATATTTTTCGGGGTAAATTCAGCCTCGGGCGAGATAAAATCCACTTTGCCCTTAAACCTGCGCTCGGGGTAGGTATCGATCATGACATGCGCCGAATCACCCAGGCGAATAGCGCCGATCCGGGTCTCGTTGACATAGACATTGATATAGGCCCGTTCGAGAAGCGAAAGAGTGTAAAGCGAAGCTCCCGGCATGGCCAGCTCGCCCGGCTCGTAATTTTTTGATGTGATCCAGCCGGTGACCGGCGAATATATCTTCGAATTGGATATCTGTGTCAGGAGCGTTTCCTTCTGGGCAGTGAAGCTTTCCTTCTGGGTTTCGAGGGTTCGAATCTGCTGGCGGACATAATCTCGTTCAGTCCGAATGTCATCGTATTGTGACTTGGTCACTGCCCCGGCCTCGTAAGCATTTTTTACACGTTTGAGATTAGTGTTCAAATTTTCAAGCTTGATACGCGCCTGTTCGATCTGGGCCTCGAGCGATGCGAATCCGGCCTCGATTTCGTTAAGGCGGATTCTCAATTCCTCGACATCGATTTCCGCCAAAAGTGTGCCGGAATCAGCTTTCTCTCCGAGCTCCCGGGTCATCCTGACCAACCGTCCGGAAACCTCGGGCGCGATATCGATATCGGTAACTTCGATTGTACCGGTGGCGGACACCTGGCCGGGCGGATCGGGGGCGTTACGGTTATTCTGTTCCCGGATGATCAGGAAAACCAGTACCGCGACTACTCCGAGAACGATTATGGGAGGAATGATTTTCTTCATATCAGAGTGGCAATATCTTGATCTGATAGAGAAAGTCAATCAAAAATTGAACAGTGAAAGAACTTGGAAAATCAGCGTAATTGAGTATATTTCAAAATATACTGACCGTGTGTTTTCATACAATTACGACTAATACGGAACATCGATCGACCTGATCGGTTTACCTGCATAAATTAGAGGGAATAAAAATGAAGTTAATTCATGGAATTATAATTGTTGTTTTTATGATTCTGGTGTTTAGCTCCGTCGTGTCGGCATCCTCCGACACCATCTGGATTGAGTCACGGGTGGTAGAGCCGGGGTTTAACTACTCAATCGCGGTTTATGCTGAGTTGAGTAAAGACTACTCCGGGTTTGATTTACCTTTCGAGGCCTCGAGCACAGACATTATATTCGACAGCATAACTTTGGAGGGGTCGATAGTACAGGATATTAAGGATTTGGGGGTCAGGATCGATGGCAACCGGACGGCGGCAATAATTTTCCCTTCCGGATTTTCCGAAATATTACCGATTCAGCCGCCGGGAGGCAAGCTGTGTGAAATCTATTTCCATATAGATCCATTTGCCAGATCGCAGGTTATCGAAATTGACTCCTCCGCTTACCTCGATTTTGCGGGACCGCCTGCTATCTACATTGAATTTGCCGCATGGGATATGCAGGGAGACTTCAGCCCGATCGAGTTCCGTCCGGGACAGATCGAGGTATTGAGCGCGACCGATGCTGAAGATGATCAAAAGGACAGCTCGCTTCCCGAGGATTTCCGGCTCTACCAGAACTATCCCAACCCGTTCAATCCGAAAACCGTGATCGAGTACTGCCTGCCGGGAGCCTCAGAAGTCCATCTCGAGATCGTAAATATCATGGGACAACATATTGCCACGCTTGAAAATAGATATCATGAAGCGGGATGTTACAGCGCGCACTTCGATGCTTCCGGGCTCGACTCGGGGGTATATTTCTACACCCTCACGTCAAATCAGGCGAAAATCAGCCGCAAGATGATACTTCTCAAATAACTCCAAATTGACCTTCCAGCTCTCTAAACCGCTTTCATCCTTCGGCCGATAGAGAAATCGTGGGGATATATGCATAATCTGGCAGAAGTAAAAAAAGAGGGCACTCAGTTCGATACCATCGGTGACTTCAAAGTCCTCGGTAAAGTCGACCAGGGAGGAATCGCCGAAATCTACCTCGGACTGCAGGAATCGCTTGACCGCAAAGTCGCGATCAAGATTTTGTCGCATGACTATTCGGCCAACCCGGATGTGATCCGCCGTTTCGAGATCGAATCCAAGACAATCGCCAAACTGCGCCATCCGAATATCGTCCATGTGATCGACAAGGGCCGGGAGGATGAACGCTATTATTTCGTAATGGATTTTATCGAGGGCACCACCTTCAAACAGATGATCTACGACAAGACCATCCCGATGGCCAAAAAGATATCCAAGATCCTGCAGGTCCTCAAGGCTCTCGACTACGCCCATAAAAACGGGGTAATCCACCGCGATATAAAACCTGGCAATATCCTGATCGACAAAGATGGTAACGCGCTGGTGGTGGATTTTGGAATCGCCCAGCTGGTTGACCGCGAAGAGACCGATAAGACCCGTCCCGGGATCGTCATGGGCACGCTGGCGTATATGTCACCGGAACAGAAGATCAATTCTTCGATGATAGACCAGACCACTGACCTGTACGCGATCGGTGTGATCCTGTACGAGATCATGGCCGGCAAAAAACCTATGGGTAGATTTCAAAAACCGTCCAGTATCAATCCCGATGTCAACCCGGAACTGGATCGGGTTGTCGAAAAATGCCTCGAAAATAATCCCCGCGACCGGTATCAATCGGCGGCGGATCTTCGTGCCGATTTGCTGTCTGCGTTTCGCAAAAAGATCAAACCGCCGGCCAGCACCCAGAAGAGTATCGAAACTGATATCAAGGGTTTTATCGGTAGGCTGTCATTTCTCGACACCCTGCGTAAAACCGAAGCGGCGGCCACTCACCTGGTCGAAGATCAGAAAGACGGCAAGCTGTACGTGATCAAAATCATGCAGGAGGCCTCTACCGGCCAGAAGGAAGCCCGGCTGTTGAGACAACTCGATCATCCCGGAATAATCGGCATACTCGGATGCGGCGGTACCGATAAACAGGGAGTCATTCTAACCGATTATGTCCGCGGTGGCTCCCTTGAGGAACGCCTGGTACGAATCTACCCGCCCCGTGTAGCGCTTCAGATCTTCGGACAGATTCTGGAGATTCTGGAGTACTGCCATAAGAATAATATCCCCCATGGCAATTTGAGGCCGTCCAATGTTCTGATGGATGAGGATGACAATATCATCCTGACCGATTTCGGTCAGATCGCCAATCATCGGGTCGGGCGACAGGACAATTATACAGCTCCTGAGAAGATGAAAAACAAGATTTCCGACATCTATTCGGCGGGCGTGATATTACATAAACTCCTGACCAACCAAATGCCGATTTTCGATTCTTACCTGCGCCTCATCTGGCATGACAAGTACCCCCGCGTGCCGGTGTCTTTGAAGCTGATTTTGCAGAAGATGCTTCGCAATAAAGTAGTCGACCGCTACCAGTCGTTGAGCGAGGTAATCAGCGATATCAATGAATGCGACCTCGAAATTCCTGAACATAAGACCAACCAGCGCAGTAAAATAACCGTAAAAACTACGAAGCCTAAAAGAGTTCGGCAGAAATCGTTATTCAGGCCTCTTGTGGTATTGATCCTGATGATGATATTGCTTCTGGAAGTAATTATGGTCTTCCATGGAGAATCTCTGGCGCAGTTCTTTTTTGGCTTGACAAGTCGCTGATTTAGGGTATTATAGGTTCGAAAAATTCAGGTCCCTATCGTCCAGCCCGGTCTAGGACACCGCCCTTTCACGGCGGCGACAGGGGTTCAAATCCCCTTAGGGACGCCAATTTGTAAAGGCTTTTCTTATTGCGAGAAAAGCCTTTTTCATTATCGCATCTTGTAAATACCATCTCAGGCATCAATTGTATGATTTCATACTGTCGATTATGTCCGGGATCAACATATATTTCTGGAACGATTTTCGTCATCCGGCTGTTCTCCCGAAAGAGGACGAGATGAAAACAATATTGATAACACTGATAGTTTTAACCTTCTCGTTTGCGGGGGCGTTTTCCGAATCTATTTCACTGGAAAACCTGCTTCAAAATATCCAGGCGGATCATCCCCTGATTGAGCAGGAATCGCTTTCCCCCAAAATAGAGAGCAAAAGGCGTGAAGGCTTTTTGACAGCGCAGAGCTGGTACCTGAGCGGGGGGCCATCGTATTTCCACTCAAAACCGATTGTCACCAGTCCGTTTTCGCCGACAACTATCGACCGTATCCAGCAACAGGCGAGCCTGCGAAAGAATCTCTGGTCAACCGGCGGAAGCCTCCAATTAGGATGGTCATCACTTTTGACCAAGCAGACCATCAGCGATATCACGGTCCCTTCACAAAACGGGAGCTTTACGATTCCCAGCGGTGTTTCTACGCTTTATGAGCATTCTGTTTCGGCCAGCTATACTCAACCGTTGATGCGTAATTTCAAGGGCAGACTGGACAGCCTGAATTACAATTCTGCTGAGTTTGATATCAGCGTGGCAAAGCTTCAGTCTCGTGAGAACCAGGAAAAATTTTTGTTTGAAGTCGGCAGTAAGTATCTCGAATGGGTTCACCTGGAGGAACGCGCGAAAATCGCTGCTGAACGTCTTCGGCTGGCCGAGGAGATACTGACCCTGACACGTGAGAAGCGGCAGGCCAACCTTGTGGACCAGGTGGATGTGCTGCGTTCAGAAGACGCGGTCCTGTCCGCAAGACAGGCTCTGGTGCTTCTGCAGGCGCAGATCAAGGCAGTCAAAGCTGAACTCGCGGTTCTGGCAAAGGTCGATTATATCAGGCAGAGCAGTCCCGATTACAATCTCTTTGACACAGCAGATCTTCCAGCCATAAACCGGGCAGGTGATATCATTTTAGAAAATTCGCGGATACTCAAAATCCTTGAAACCAGAAAAGAGCAACTAATCTATTTGCGCGGTAGCTACAGTGAAACCGGACGTGCCAGTTTGGATTTGAACCTGGGAGTGACACTCAAAGGGGGAGAGGAAACCTTCGGGAATTCACTCGAAATCACCAAGCCGGATTTTTCGGTGGGGCTTATGTTTTCGCAACAGCTCGGAAGCCGTGGGGCGGATTACGACGTTGCCCGGACTGAGCTTCAGATCCAGCAGCTTCAAGCCCGGGCGGATAAAGCCCGGCTGGATTTGGAATCGGCTCTTCAAAACCTTTTGATCCAGATGGATGAGCTGGTGGATGTAATGGAACTCAATCGTCGGGAAATAGAATCTGCACAACGCAAGACTGAAGAAGAACTGAGGCTCTATGAGCAGGGTCGAAGCGATTTAACGATCGTGATCCAGAGTCGTGACAACCAGCAGAATGCCAGGCAGATTCTGGCGCAGAATGCCGCCAGCTATCATCGCCTGCTTTTGAAATACCGGGAACTGACCGACCAGCTCCTGGACATCCGTGAGCAGTAGCGGGGAAAAGAATGATCGGATTTTTCAGGTTTTTTGTTAAACGCCACATGCTTGCCAATCTGTTTACGATTATGGCCCTGCTTTTGGGAATCGGTTCTCTGGTACAGATCAAGCGCGATATCTTTCCCGAGGTTGATTTCGGCCAGGTAAATATCACCACATTTTATCCCGGCGCTTCGCCCGAGGATGTCGAACTCAATGTCACCAATGAAATCGAGGATGAACTAAAAGGCATTTCCGATATCGACAGGATCACCTCCTATTCCATGGAGAATTTCTCGATCATTACGGTTTTCATCGATCTCGAAGCGGATGACAAGGATGAGGTGCGGGCCGATATTCGTGAAGCGGTCAACCGTGTTACCGAGCTTCCCGAGGAAGTTACGGAAGCGCCCCTGGTGACAGCCATCAACAACGAGATCCTGCCTGTGATTGAAGTTGGTGTGGCCGGTGATCTGCCCTATTCCGAATTACGCGAGGTTGCCCGTCTGTTCAGGAAGAAACTCGAGAATGTCGCAGGTGTTTCCCGAATCGAGGAATTCTGGTTTCTCGACCGTGAGATCAAAGTACAGGTTTCACCGGAAGCGATAAGCAGGTACCAGGTGCCCCTGCAACATGTAGCCAGCGCGATTTCCCGCAGGAATATACGCCTTTCGGGCGGTTCCATAGATTCCTATGCAAGTGAGAAAAGCCTGGTCACTCTCTCCCAGTTCGATGAGCCGTCCCAGGTTAAGGATGTTATTGTGCGCTCAAGTTTCAGCGGACCGATAGTGAAGGTCGGCGAATTGGCAAAAGTTGTCGATGGTTTTAAAGACCCGCGGATAATTACCCGGATGCAGGGCAAACCGGCCATAACCTTCCAGGTACTCAAAAAGAACTCTGCCGATATCATCCGCACAGTCGATGCGGTCAGGCAGTTCGTAGATGAAGAAAAAGATAACCTGCAAGACGGAGTGGAGATACTGTTCTCCAACGATATCTCTACTTATGTTCGCAATCGCTTCAACGTAGTGCTGTCCAACGGCGCGATCGGGCTGGGGCTGTTATTGATTGTTATGGCAATATTTCTCAGCATCCGGACTGCTTTCTGGGTCGCCATAAGCATCCCGGTAATCCTTTTGGGAGTGATCTTCCTTTTGCCGGTGACGGGCGCGTATTTAGATATCATATCTCTAACTGCCATGCTTCTGGTGATCGGTATTATAGTCGATGACGGGATAATCGTGACCGAGAATATCGTCCGCAGGCGGGAGTTGGGAGATTCACCGGAAGAAGCCGCCAGCAGGGGAATACTCGAGGTTTTCAAGCCGGTCGGTGCGACTTTGTTGACAACCTTTCTGGCATTTGCGCCGATGTTTTTCATGGTCGGCGTTACCGGCCAGTTCGTGATGAGCATACCGCTGGTGATCAGCCTGGCGCTTTTTGTCTCGTTGTTCGAGTTGGTTATCGCGCTTCCAGCCCACCTTGTGCCGGGTCTCAAAAAGATCAGGACCGGTGAGAAGAAAAAGAGCTACTGGTTCGATTCGGTGCGCGATATGTTTCGCAAATTGCTGTCACAGATGCTGAGACTGCGCTACCTTTTCATCGTCATCTCGATCGCCCTGTTTTTAGGATCGATCTGGTATGCCACCAACAAAATGAAATTCATACTGTTTCCCGACACCGCCGCTGATTCATTTGTAATCTATGTCGAAACCCCGATCGGATCATCGATTAAGAAAACATCCGACAGAGTCCGACCGATCGAGGCCCTGGTAGACAGCCTGCCCTCCAACGAACTCAGTTCATACGCAACCCGGATAGGAAGTCACGGTGAACGCAATCCGGGTGAAAACGACCACTGGGCGATGGTGCGGGTCAACCTGTCACCTTACGCCAGGCGCGACAGGACCGCGGTGCAGATCGTCGATCAACTGCGTCAGGAGACTTCGAAGCTGGAGGGTTTCGAGCGCATTATGTATGATATCGAGGCTGGCGGTCCACCTGTGGGAGACCCGATTACCATCCGGGTGGTCGGTTCTGACGACGATATGCGCAGGAAACTGTCCGATTCATTGATAGCGTTTTTGAATACCTACGACGCTGTCAGTGAACTCGATCGCAATGATAAAAAAGGCAAACAGCAGGTCGAACTGAAAGTCGATTACGAGAAGCTTTCACGTCTGGGCCTGACTGCTTCTGATGTCGCCAATACAGTGCGAATCGCTTATGATGGCCAAATTGTCACAAGCGTGCGCTACGCCGATGAAGAAGTCGATTTCCGGGTTATGCTCGACCGGCAGGCCCGCAACGACCTGACGCACTTATCTGAACTGCTGATTCCCAATGAACGTGGCAGGTTGATCACGCTGGGCGATGTCGCCGGCTTCGAGATCGGACCGGGACCGGGCAGTTATTATCATTACAACAACGAACGGACCACGACTATCACTGCCGATCTCGATAATGAAAGCGAATTTACACCTGTTCAGGTTACTAACCAGGCAATCGATCACTTCAATCTCGATCGTGACTGGCCGGGCATGCGCTTTGTAATCGGTGGTGAGGCGGAGGAAACAGAAGAATCATTCCGCTCCCTGTTTATAGCTTTCGGGATCGCGGTGATTGGAATTTACTTCGCACTCATCCTGCTTTTCAATTCAGTCACCCAGCCATTGATGGTGATGATTGCGATACCATTCGGGATCATTGCGGTCATTATCGCTTTTGCCCTTCATGGCGAACCTCTGGGTTTTATGGCCCTGATGGGTTTGGTAGGACTGACCGGGGTGGTGGTCAATGACTCACTGGTGCTCGTCAACCATATCAATAAGCTCAGGGAGGAACATCCCGATGAATCGGTGCTGGCACTGGTTGCTCGTGGAACAGCAGACAGGTTGCGCGCGGTTATCATGACAACTCTCACCACGGTCGCGGGACTGCTTCCATTGGCTTATGGGGTCGGCGGGTCGGACCCGTTTATCGCGCCGATGGCATTGGCGCTCGGTTACGGGCTCTTGTTTGTTACCCCCCTGACTCTCGTATTCGTGCCCAGCCTGTACCTCGTGAGAACCGATATGATCTCCATGGTAAAACGAATCTTCGGAAAAGCCTGAGTATATCACCCGGTACTTATATTAAGAAGCCTCACATAAAGCGTGGAATGACTAATTCACCGGACTGGGTAGTTACAGGGTATTAATGGTGTATAAGAATTACCGCTTCAGATAATCCACAGATAATATTTCACTCAAACCGTATATAAATATACACATCTATATAATAATATAACGAAATATTTTTTGAGAAAATACTTGACTTTCATTAGCTTGTAATAGATTATTTTCTCGACACCATAAACTATTAGCTGTCACACAAAACACTACACACCGAACCAAGGAGGGAGTATGCTATCAAGACGGCATATCAGCCTTATTCGATCCTTCTTGATACTGATGTCGCTGTTGCTTCTGGCATACCAGCCGGGCAATTGTCTCGACGTCAATATCAGTCAGGTCGATGCCAACAACTTTCCATTTATTTATTCCACGGTCACAGTGGACACTTCCGGGATGGGAGTACCCGATCTGACCCAGGGCAATTTCGTGGTTACGGAAGACGGCCGGGTGCAGACAGATTTATTCGATGTCGAACCACCCACCCAGGGAAGCGGAGTTCGGCTGGTCGATTTCGTATTCTTGATCGACAATAGCGGAAGTATGTGCGATAAAATAGATTCAGTTCGCAACAATGTTAATGCTTTCGCGAACAGCCTCGCTTCGCAGGGCTATGATTACCGCCTGGGAGCGGTCCGTTTCGGTCAGGGTTCCGGGAGCGGAAATCCGCAGATTTTCAACAATGGTAATTTAACCGGTGACCTGTCGACATTTCATTCCTGGATAAACGCCATGTATTGCAATGGTTACAGGGAACCGGGGCTCCAGGCTGTAATCGATGCCGCAACCTCTTTTAACTTTCGTCCGGGATCACAGAGACACTTTTTGCTGATTACCGATGAGGACAGCGATGGGGGTAGTCTTTCTACCGCGATCAATGTCTGCCTGGCAAACAATATCGTCGTTCACGTGGCGGTCATTTGTCATTCAGGTAGTTCTTACAACCAATACTGCCGACCCAATACGAGCATCAGCGGAGCCACGGGTGGCAGGGTGTTCAGTGTCGTGGGCCCATATAACAGCATCCTCGACGATTTGGGTGAAGTGATCGGAAACACCTACGTTGTCC
>WJMC01000164.1 GCA_014728145.1 Candidatus Zixiibacteriota bacterium
AGAGCATGAAGTTTCTCGACAACATTGATCAGCTCGAGCTGGCTGAAGGTACCTTTGAAGGTATGGAAGGCACGGAAGATTTCGTCAATCATCTCGTCTACCGGACCCTCGCCATCGAGTATCATTTCCATTTGCGCGTTGACAAAGATCTCGTAATCTCGCATCGATTCGGACAATTCGGTGTAGTTGGTCACCGCTTTGACCACCATCTTGAGAACATTGCGTTCCTTCTCGATCCTGTCCTGCAACTCGCGGTTTTCAGTAATATCTGTTATAACCACCAGCAGTTTTTGTTCGTCGTTTTCGGCTGGTGTAATGAAGTCCTTGTATTCGATATGGGCGATGCGTTTATTGACATGAACTTCCTGTGGCAGAAGACTGATAAAAATTTCGCGTTTTTCATGATCGATTTCCGAAAATATGTCGGCCAGGATCGTTTCGAGGAATTCATGCTGTTCTTCATCATTCGGATAGATCAGATCCGGGAAAGTATTGCCCCAGATCTCACCGCCAAAGAGTGTTCGGCACTTTTCGCTGTATTCCAAATCAATCTTGAGCGACCGGCCAAAAGTCAAAAAACCCTGACCGGCATTATCCAGAATAGATTGAACCTTTTCCTTTTCATCCAGAAGAGCGGTTTCGATTCCCTCGCGACCTTCAATTTCTTCCATCAATTTGGAGGTTCGTTCGGCCACCCGCTTTTCCAGTTCCTCGTTGAGCTTCCTGATTTCCTGCTCTGCTTCTACCCTTTCGCTGATATCCTGGATAGTCCCGACCATCCGCACCGGACGGCCGTCATCGTCACGGATAACTTCGCCCTGGCTGTGGACTGTCCTGGTATTTCCATCGGGAAGTAAAATGCGGTGATCGAGACTGGCAGCCTTGTTAAGGGCAATCGAGTTTTCAACTGTTTCGATCAGTCTCTGGCGGTCCTCCTCGAATATTGTCTCCTGGACCCTGTCCAGCGTCGGTTCGAACTCACGTGGTTTACATCCAAAAATCCGGTAGACTTCATCGGACCAGCTGACTTTTCCAGATTTTATATCCCACATCCAGTTGCCCATACGGGCGATACGCTGGGCCTCGGCCAGTTGTTTTTCGCGCTCACGCAATTCCATTTCGGCCCGTTTGCGATCGGAGATATCATACATTGTCCCCTGTACGAAAAGGGGCTGTCCCTCGTCATCGCAGACTTTCTGTACATATTCAGCGATCCAGCGTATCTGGCCGTCTTTGCGCACAATCCGGTACTGCAGTTCACGACCGGCATCAGGCACCATCAGAACATAACGGGTGCGCTCCAGGAAAATATTGTAATCATCAGGATATATTATCTGATCCCAGCTCAAATCCTGTGAAATGAATTCTTTTTCGGAATAGCCCGTTATCTCCTCGATCGCTCCGTGAAAAAAGATCGGCTTTAAATCCAGCGTTGTGCGGAAGGCGATACCTTCAAATTTCTGTATGAAATTACGGTAACGCGATTCACTTCCGGCTATCACTTCCTGCTCGTTGGCATGACGGGAGATATCCTTTAAGCTGATTACCGCCCCGACTCGCTTATGCCCCTCGCTCACAGCCGCGAGAGTCATCTCCACTGCAACTGAACGGCCGTCCTTGCGAGTCAGAAGCCGGAGCGATTCATCCAGGCTGGATTCACCCTGCAGAAAATCCTGCAACGGGCATCGGTCGATAAGATCGGTTTCGGTCCGAATCCCGCGGCACCTCACAAGGCTGTGAAAGTCACGGTTGTTCAGCTCAGCCCGGGAATAACCCAAGATCTTTGCCGCCCTGCGGTTGGAGTAGCAAATCCTTCCGCGCTGGTCGACCTGTACTATTCCAGCTCCGGCTGATTCGAGGATGGTTTTGAAATCCGCGGACGATTCGACATTGACAGATGAGACAGTCATTTTTCTATTCCCCCATGCGGGCTGAATGCGCTAACATTATAACAGCATTACCTGTTTAATGAATTAGACAGCTATAGATTCCCCTTTTAGCTCAGTCTGCGGCTTACAGCTTTCGTGAAGAAATCATAAGCCTGACACCATCATCTAATAAAGTATCGTCATTTTTGACTTCTGCATTAGCTATACCCGAATTGCATCACCCGTAATTTTTAAATACAATAACACAGCCAGATCATATTGTCCTGTTTCCGAATAGAATGAAAAGCCAGCCTAAATGCTTCATAATATTATACTTGACTCTGGTATTACTTTGTAGTACAATTGAGTTCAAGTTAATACCAGAGAAAGAGAAACAGATATGTCATCCGGAAAAAAAGAGGAAATCGTCAGCTTCAAAGCGGACAGTCATCTGATTAAAGCTTTAAACCGGGTACCGAACCGCTCTGAGTTCATCCGCACCGCGGTATTGGAGGCTTTGGGAAATTTGTGCCCGCTTTGCAATGGTAATGGGATTTTGACACCGGGCCAGAAAGACCACTGGGATCGTTTCGCCCGAAACCATAAGCTGGTCGAATGCAGGAAATGCCATGCGACCTATCTTAAGTGCGAAGCGGACAGAACCTGAAAAGGGGGTATACGGGGGTGAATGGAATTCGATTCGCTTTATTGCTCGGATTGATTGTTGTCTCGCAGATTTTTGCCTGCGCTGATGATCAGCCTGAGCGGGATCGCCTGGTTGTATTTTCCGGAATCGATCCGGTGGCCGGAGTCGCCGAAAATCTTGGAGGCGATCGAATTGAGCTTCATACGCTTCTAAAGCCGGGTGAGACACCCCATACCTTTTCACCCTCACCGCGCCAGATGACTTTGCTTTCGCAAGCGGACCTGTATCTCAAGGCCGGCTTGAGTTTTGAAAAGCGGATCATGGCCAAAATCGCTATCAGCCGGAAGGTTCGTATTGTCGACCTCACAGCAGGTATCGCAAAACGCCACTTTACGGCTGGCGAAGAGGGCGATCATGGTAGCCAGCACGATCACGGCAGGCATGATCCGCATATCTGGACATCGCCAGAGAACCTAAAAAAAATGGCTAAAAATATCACCAATGCATTGATAAAAAGCGACCCTGCTGATTCGGTGTACTATCGCAATAATTGTCGTGATTACATCCAGCGTGCTGATTCAGTTCATGAAATGATAAGCAGTTTACTTAAACCTTTTGCGGGATACAAAATATATGCTTTCCATCCAGCCTTCGGTTATTTTGCAGATTTCTACGGCATGGAACAGGTCGCGGTCGAGATGACCGGCAAGCAACCTTCACCCGGACACCTGAAGAGAATTATCGAGCAAGCCCGGGCCGACAATGTCAGGATGATTTTCGTACAACCCCAGTTCGATCAAAAAAGCGCACAAACGATAGCCGAAGCGATCGAGGCGGAAGTGATCGCGGTCGATCCACTGGCGCGTGATATGCTCGCGGTCCTGGCTAAGATCGCCGAAGTAATCGTTAGTAATTCCGGAGTCAATGATGGCTGACAGCTCAATCGCGGTCAAATTCGAGGATGTCAACTTCGCCTATGACGGCGGTTTTCAACTTGAAAATGTCAACCTGATAATTCGGCCGGGTGAGTTCGTCAGCGTGGTGGGGCCGAACGGTGGTGGCAAGACCACTTTATTGAAGCTGATCAACGGCCTGCTTCAGCCTGAACGTGGAAAAATCGAAGTGTTCGGGAAGAATCCCGCTGAGGTCCGGCAGCTGATCGGTTACCTCCCGCAAAATATTGAATTCGATCCTGAATTCCCGGTCACTGTGCGCGAAGTCGTGCGTATGGGCCGTCTGGGCGAGGGATTCAAATTGCGCTATTCCAAACATGACAATCATGAAGTCGAACAGGTACTTGAAGAAACCGGTCTGAAAGATTACTCCAGCGCTATGTTGTCCGAGATTTCCGGTGGTCAGAGACAACGTACCCTTCTGGCTCGCACGCTGGTATGCCGTCCACGGATTCTGCTTCTGGATGAGCCGACCGCCTATCTCGACTTTGACATGAGCGAGGTGATCTTCGAAATCCTGCAAAAACTCGAACATGATTTGACTATCATCATGGTCTCCCACGATATCGGTTTCGTGAGGAAGTCTGTCAAAAGTGTTATCTGTGTCAACCGCAATGTGGTCCGTCATCCGACCGAACAGATCACACCGGAGGCTCTGGAAAAACTGTTCCGGGGAGAAAAAAGGATCGTCCGCCACGATCAGATTTTCACAAACGGGGAACGATTTCAATGATCGAATTCTTTCAGGCCCTGGCCGATCCGGATTTAGATTTCCTTCGTTATGCTTTTTTTTCGGGCCTGGCGGCCTCGGCCGCTTTCGGGATCGCCGGAAGTTATGTTGTCGTCAGGCGCATAAGCTTCATCGCCGGTGCGATTTCCCATTCAGTTCTGGCCGGAATCGGCCTGGCCCTCTACCTGGAACATACGCACGGCATCAGCTGGCTCAATCCTCTCTATGGAGCTCTTATGGCCGCTCTGATTTCAGCAGTTGTCATCGGATTCACCAGCCTGCATCTGAAACAGCGCGAGGATACAGTCATTGGCGCTATCTGGGCGGTTGGGATGGCGCTCGGGTTACTGTTTATATCGCAGACTCCCGGTTACGTCGATCCGATGAGTTACCTGTTCGGCAACATCCTGATGATCTCCTCTACCGAGATGTGGCTGATCATATTACTCGATCTGGCGATAATCGGGTTTACCCTGATCTTTTACAACAACTTCATGGCTATCTGCTTTGACCGGGAATTCGTGCTTCTGCGTGGAATTTCAGCCAATTTCTATTACATCATGCTGTTATGCCTGATCGCGGTTACAGTAGTCCTGATGGTGATGATAGTCGGCATCGTTTTAGTAATAGCCCTGCTGACATTGCCGGCCGCAACAGCATCACTTTTCAGCAGATCATTGAAACAGATGATGGTTATGGCTGTAGTCTTCTGCGCCCTTTTCACCTCCGTCGGACTGGCCTCCAGCTATAGCTTAGATTTACCTTCAGGGCCGGTCATTATAGTACTGGCGGGGATAGTCTACGCATCAGCTTTAATCATCACCCGCAAGATCAGGAAGGCTTGACAGCCATCACGCTTTATCATCACTTCCCGGATAGTTCCGACCAATTTGATAGAGTATAATTTACCTATTGCCATATTTTATTAAAACTATCTAATTGATACTTACGGATTTTCGTAATAATTACGAATAACAATAATGACACGGTTAGCATAAAAATCCAATACATATACATGGAGGAGTTAATGGATCCAACCGCTCTGGTGCCGACGCCTGACCCGATCCCGGCCCCTCACCTGATCCTTTTGATCCTGGAAATGTTGACATTTATGTTGCATATACTGCTTATAAATGTCGTTTTAGGGGGAAGCCTGATCATACTCTTTTACAGGCTTGGAAACAAAAACGATTCACTCGAAAACAGCCTGCCCGGTTCGGCCGCGGGCAAGATTCCAACCGCCATCGCCCTCGGAATCAACCTCGGGGTGGCACCGCTGTTGTTTGTGCAGGTTATATACGGACACCTGTTTTACAGCAGTTCGGTGCTGATGGCAGTCTTCTGGATACTGATCATCCCGCTATTGATTCTGGCTTACTACGGCGCTTACATCCACATTCGCAAGTACGACGTCTCGCGAGCTTTCTCAAAAGTTGCCCTGATCTTCAGCGTATTGTTCGTGCTTTATATCGGGTTGATGTTTGTCAACAATCTGACTCTGGGTGTTCAACCCGAAAAATGGAGCGGTTATTTCGCCAACCCGGGTGGGACACTGCTGAACATGTCGGACCCGACGATTATACCCCGATACCTGCACTTCGTGACCGCGTCAGTGGCGGTAGGAGGATTGTTTATAGCTCTCATCTGGTACCTTCGCAGGCGCAAGGGTGTACCTGGTTCCGGTGATAAAATCCGTACCGGACTGATGATCTTCGGCGGTGCAACCGCAGTTCAGATCGTGGTCGGGATCTGGTTTCTGATGGCGTTGCCACGTGATATCATGCTTTCGTTTATGGGACAAAATATGTTCGCAACGATCGTTTTGATGCTGGGAATTCTGGCCGCTATTGGCGCACTGATTTTCGCCTTTACCGGCAGGTTGATACCTGCCCTCGCACACTTGATCCTGACAATCGTCTTCATGGTTATCACACGCCAGAACCTGCGCAGTTTTTATCTCGAGGATGTTATGCGGCTGGATCAGCTTCCGCTCTCCCCGCAGTATGGCATGCTGATTCTGTTTTTGATTGTTTTCGTGATCGGACTGGGGGTTGTGGCCTGGCTTATCAAAACCGCAACAAGGATCGAGCTGAAAGGGGGTCAGTCATGAATTATCCTGTCTGGGACCTGACCAGCCTGACCGGCGGTACATTGATCGCGCTGATCGCAATTATCCATGTCTATATCGCCCATTTCGCCGTCGGCGGTGGTCTGTTTCTATGGTTGACCGATTTAAAGGCGGAACGTGAAAAAGACACTCGCCTGCTCAGATATGTCGATAACCATACCTGGTTCTTTCTCCTGGTGACGATGGTTCTGGGTGGTGTTACCGGCGTCGGTATCTGGTTCATAATTGCCCTGGTGAATCCTGCCGCGACTTCGGTATTGATCCATAATTTCGTCTTTGGATGGGCGATCGAATGGGTCTTTTTCTTCTGTGAAATCGCCGCCCTGTTGATATATCATTACAAATTCAACGACCTCAAAGTCGAGAAACGCCAGAAAGTAGCTTTCCTGTATTTCCTGTTCGCCTGGCTGAGCCTGTTTGTCATCAATGGTATTCTATCCTTTATGCTGACACCGGGAAAATGGCTCGAGACCGGAAATTTCTGGCACGGTTTTCTAAATCCGACCTTCTTCCCATCGCTGATATTCCGTACAGCTTTCGCGGCCATGATCGCCGGCCTGTTCGGCTTCGTGACCGCGGTTTTCCAGGCTGATGGAGAATTTCGGGCGAAATTGATGAGGTATTGCTCTAAGTGGTTGATCGCCCCGGTTCTGGTCTTTATCCCGTCGGCGATCTGGTATTACTATGCTCTGCCGGAAAATATCCAGCTAAACGCTTTCGGAATAAATACCGAGATCCCATTTTACCTGAGCATATTCATTATCTCATCGATTGCCGTTTTTCTTCTGGGCCTGTTTCTGGTGTTTAAAAGCAGTCATTTACTGCAGAAGGTCGTCACCCTGCTTTTGGTGGTAATCGGCCTGGCCTGGATCGGGGGATTC
>WJMC01000165.1 GCA_014728145.1 Candidatus Zixiibacteriota bacterium
CCGCTTCACGCAGAGCCATCCTCATCCAGTATTCATCGTCGAACATACGAAACAGGATACTAATAAATCACTCATACGGCAAAATAATTTCTAAATTTTTATTTTTATTCGGGAATATTTTTCATGGCCGGATTTATAAATATCAGACAGCCCGTGATGTATTGATTATAATGTGTATTACGGTATAAAATATACTGGAGGTATGCCATGCGCACCCGCCATTCAGCAATTCTGACAATTCTCGCCATATTTACGTTATTTTCCTGCAGCGAGGATAAAGTCATTAATAATTATAACGGCGACTCCCGTTATGGCAGTTTGTCCGGAATCGTCGCACCGATCGATAACGCTACGGTAACTTTGACAGGAGTGGAAGAATACACTACAACGATCAATGCGATTGGAGGTTTTGTTCTGGACAGCCTGAGTCCCGGAATATACACATTGGAGATTCAACCTGAGAATTATAGCAAACGTTTGCTATCAGAAGTAAGTGTTACAGCGGGATATGTTAGTCAATTAGGAGAAGTAGAACTCTCCAATCTCCCATTTCCGATATATAAGGTCGTCCCTGAAAAACGGTGCAACTGATGTGAGTACACGCTCTGGTATCACGATCTATCCTGATGTAAAACTCGATCTCGAATCAGTCATCGAGAATGCCACTATTACCCCGTCCTTGAATGGTATATGGATCGAGCATCCCAGTCAAGCCAACAACAACATGATTATTTATAGCAGGTATGAGTCATTTCAGATAGGCCAAACATACACATTGACCATTCCAGCTGAAACAAAACTGGAAAATGGTCAGACACTCGGAAGTGATTTGGTGACGAGCTTCAACGTAGAGCCGATTAGCGTCCGTGTCGATGTCCATGACACCGGATTGGAGGGCAAAGTTGATCTTGCTGATCCGAATATCACTCTCCATTTCACCGCCGCGATAAACGTTGACTCGTTAAATCAAGCTGTCCAAATCGATCCGGCAGTCGAGGGTTTCTGGGTTGATTATTCACCTGCATCCAATGCTGTATTCAAGTACTTCATTACTCAGAAATCACTATCACCCAATACGGACTACACTCTCACTGTTATGGATTCAGTCAACCTGGGGAATGGACACATGCTTTCCTCGCCATACACAATGACTTTTGCCACCGAAAAATACGGTGTACAGCATATTAATCCATCAAACGGTTCAGTCGGGTTTCCCCGCGACAGCAATATCGGAATCAGTTTCAATATCTCAATGGACAGATCCTCGACCGAGACAGCCTTCAGTGTTAAAAAACCTGAGAGCGATCCGATTGAAGGTGAATTCGCCTGGTCTTCAGATTACACGCAACTTACGTTTAATCCGGATAGCAACCTGGATAGTTTGAGTGTGTACCAGGTTACTATCGATTCCACTGCTATGGTGAAGTCAATGGATGGTTACATAGAACATTATGTATTGTATTTCATGACGCGATGATAGGACAGTCTGACGATTAGGTCCGGTAACTAATCATCACAGCGCTTGATTACTATATCGCCGAGGTTGGCGCTGATATCCTGGGCGACCACCTCGCATTTGACCATCAGGAGGAAAAAGATCTCGCGTTCGACATGGCTTAATGCCTCGTAGTTGCCCTGCCCCTTGGAGATCACAAGGTCGGCTTCGAAGAAACCATCCCGCACTTTAGGGTCGCAGTAGTCCAGCATCAATGCCGGAGAATCGTAACCATCAGCGATCACGTTGACTATACCTGTCAAACCGGTCTCTTCGGCATCAGCCACGGTGGCATCATTTAAAATCGGCGCACCTCGAACAACGACCGTTACCCTGTCCGCCGGTAGTTCTTCAACCAGCACACGGTCGAAGAACAGTTCGCCGGTGTTGTCCGCGATCAGCCAGATTTTATCGGATTTCTCGATCTTCTCCATCAACAACCCGGAATCATCGACCGCAAACGGCTGACTCAGGCTTCTTTCGACCAGTTCCCGAACGCGCTCCTCATTGACCTCATCCATCCGAAACATACCGAAATCGATGATATTTCCGGCTACCGAGAGATTGAGCGCGGTCCGCAAAGGGGTCGGTGAATCGGCCACGATCTTCTTCAATTCGGGATACAACTTTTTGCCGATCTGGTTGGAGATCCGCTTGTGTTCGATATAGGCGTCCTCCACATCCAGAATCTTTTTGACCACAGCCTCGACATCGCGTCGCACCGCCACCGGCGGACGGCTGAAGGGAACCTCGGAGATCAAAGCCAGCATCTCGCGGATAGCTCTCTCCTGGATCTCTTCATCGTCGGTGGCCCTGCGGACAACATCGATCGCCTGCCGGACCTTGCAGGATATACATTCCAGGCTGGTTTTCATCGCAACATACTCCTCTATTTCAGTCAGACAGTCAAAGCTACTGCGCAGGGACGGTTTGTCAAGCCGATTCTGAAAAGTCGGCCCGCCTGTATGTTTACGTTAACAAACCTCAAACATAAATGGAGATCAAAATCAGGAAACGTCTTGACTTCAAATACATAGTTAGATATCATGTTCCATGAGGATACGTGCGAGCCGGCAGTAAAATTCGGTATCATTCTCGCAGATATTGCTTCACATGAATGCAACTACAGGTTAACTATTTCTGCTGAGGGAACTTTTAACCGAAAGGAGGTTACCAGAGACTCACCGCACCGGTATCCTTCACCGCCATTTAAGAGATCGTGCCCCGTACATATCAGACCGAAAAGAAAGCCAAATGAAGAATTTATTAGTGCTTTTTGCACTACTGCTGTCATTGTGCATTTCCGCAAACGCAGTGGCCGAAGACGGCCTCCCCGCACGCGCCAGTTGCGACAACCAGATGCCGGGCGATATCAACGACAACGGTGTGATTGACAACGACGTTGTCGACAGGTTGTATAATTTCACATATTAAAAATCAAACGACTATACTCCTGACCCCATGTCCAACGGAAATGTCGATGGTGATTGCGATATCGATCCAGAAGATATTGAATACCTGGACAATTACGTGAATTCTGGTGGACCGGCCCCGGTCAACTGCACCTGTGTCGAACCTCCGGTAATCTGCCGAAGATAGTGTGGAGACGCAAATAACGATGGCAATGTGAATGTCAGCGATGCAGTTCTTGTTGCATATTCTGTCTTACCAATGAATGGACATGTACCTAAACCGATTTGGGCTTGCGGTGATGCCAACGGTGATGGCGGTGTTTATGTTTCCGATACCGTATATAATTTATTTCGCATTTTCCGGTGGGGTATCTCCGTGGGAATGTTACGCTGGTTCATATGGTGATGAAGTCTGCTGTCAGTATGGTTCGTATTGAAATATGGTTCGGGTATAATCAAAAAAGCGGGTTTTTATCCCGCTTTTTTCTGTTCGGCAATAAAACACATTAACATAATAGATTATCCTGTGTAATTTATTTTAGTGTACTTCCGCTAACCGAGATGATAGAAAATGATGCGCTTCTTCCTGATAGTGTTAATTCTGCTTGTCTGTTGGACTTCTACTC